>JASHWM010000190.1 GCA_030044075.1 Candidatus Rhabdochlamydia sp.
AGATGTGCAAATTCTTCTAATGAGAGCTCTTCAGGGCGGGCAGTTTGCGCATGCCCGATCTTTTCCAAGGCCTTTTCAACTTCATGCGAGGGGGCCCAATTCCGGAGTGTGCTTCGGAGCATTTTTCTTCTTTGTTGAAAGCAAGACCGCGTGACGGTAAAAAAATTCTCGGGAACTTTAACGGAGGGTTTTCTTAAAGCAAGCTGGACAACTGCTGACTGAACTTTCGGTTTTGGAAAGAAACAGGTAGGCTGTACGGTGAATAGATACGAAGCTTTGCAATAATACTCTAAAAAAATTGTAAAAGAGCTGTAGTCGGCGCAGTTTTTTTCAGCGGTGTATCTTTTGGCAACTTCTTTTTGGACCATGACAGTGATCGTATCAATAGAATCATTGAGGGGGACAAGGCCTGAGAGGATCGGCGTTGTAATGTGATAGGGAAGGTTTGCGACGATCTTTGCTTTTTTATTTTTTGACTCTAGGAACTGTGCAAAAGGAAAATCTAGCACATCACCTTGGAAGACCTCGAGGCGGCCATCCTCGGTTTGCAGGCTGTCTAAGTGCGCTGCAAAAACCTTATCTTTTTCAATTGCAATGACATGTGCACCAGATGCGAGCAAAGCTTGTGTAAGAGCTCCAGGGCCTGGGCCAATTTCAATGACGAGGTCTCCCTTCTGGAGGTGTGCCGATTGGACGATCTTAGTAAGGATATTCCCGTCGATCAAAAAATTCTGGGAAAGCGATTTCTTCGCATGTGTCCCAAGCTGCCCGAGCAAGGCCTGCAGGTTTTTTGGCTTATAGAGCAAACTCATTATTTCAAAGTGAAAGGTTGGAAATTTGGAGGGATGCTCTCTTCCAAACTTTTGTCATCATAGCCGAAATACTTACGCAGCTTCTTGATATAAAAGGCAGATTCTTTATCGATTGCTTCTTTGATCAGATGATTTTCAAGGTCGGCAGCGATTTTTTCAAAACGGGGAACTTCCTTTTTTATATGGTCTTTTACAAAAAAGATGCGGTGGGAGACACCCTGGTCGACCCTGCTTTTTTGCAGGACAGGCAAACTAAAAGTGTGGGTTGGCAAAGAGATAAGGACCTCTTTGTAACTTTGAGAGAGATCTTTGGTAGAACCTTTTAATGGCTCTGAAACTTGTATGGTCACGCCCTGGTCGAGCTCTACATGGCTTGAGAGATCAGATTGTAAGTTGTCCAAAGAGATCTTGTTGTCAGAGAGGAGGTTATGGATCAGTTCGGCAGTTTTGGCGCCCACGGAAGGGTCTTGGCTGCGGACTGAGACAATTTGATATTCGAACTCATCGGTAGAGGGGTTTTCTTCGCAATATCTTTGGTAGGCAAGTTTAATGTCCTTAGGATTGACCGACTGAATGGCCTTGGAGTTGATTTTAAACCAGGTCATCCTTTGCACGATCATGTCCGCCAAGACCATTTTTCTGGCTTCTTCATAGGAAAGGCCGATCTTGTCCAAGGTTGCCATGATGTTTGGGCCAAAGCGCTCTTGGATGCTTTCCCTTAAATCCCCGTCGCTGATCTTTACCTGTTTTGCTTCCGCATCGGCCATGATCAGCTCGTTATCGATCATCTGCGCAAGGGTTGACCGCCACTGTGAAGTATAATATTGGAAACGGGCCATGGGGTTTTCTGCGACTTCAGGATAATATTGGTTCAAGAAGACATCCATTTTTTTCATCACATCGATGACAGAAATGGTCTGTTCTTGCACTTTTGCCAAGATCCGGTTATTTACGATGATCTCATAGTTTTCCTGACTCGAACCTCCAGGGGCGGAATAGACAGCCGAAGAGAGGAGGCAAAAGGATGTAAGCAGGGCAAGGTTAAATTTCATAGTCCACTCTAATAAAGAAATAAGGTTAGCATAAGGACTCTTTTTTACATAGGACAGCGCCGAAAAAGCCGTCCATTTGGCCAATTTTTGGGACAGTTTGAAAAAATGCCCCCTTAACTTCCAGAGGATAAGTTTCTAGAAAATATTTAATTTGCTCTTCATTTTCTTCTTTTAGGATGCTGCAAGTACTATAGACAATTTCGCCTCCTGGTCGTAAAAATTGAAAAGCCTCAGAAAAAATTTGACGCTGCAGGCTGACCAGATTTTTTAAATTCTCTAGGGAGAACTTCCACTTGAGGTCGGGGTTCCTTCGCAATGTCCCCGAGCCGCTGCAGGGCACATCGAGCAAAACAATGTCCATATGTCCTTGAAGCCTAGAAAGCTTTTGATCGTCTTTTAAGCAGAATTGAACATTTTGGACGCTTGCCCGCTGCAACCTTTTTTTTGCCTCAAGGAGAGCTTTTTCCCTTAGGTCATGAAGATAGACCTGCCCTTTGCCCTGCATCCGAGAGGCAAAGGCGAGGGTCTTTCCTCCGGACCCAGCGCAATAGTCGAGGATTTTTTTATGGGGGCCGGCATTGACAAGGTCAGCGATCAGCTGGCTTGCTTCGTCCTGGACTTCGAACAGCCCTTCTTTAAATTCTTGAAGCTCAAAGAAATTAATTTTTTTTTCAAAACAGATCCCATGGCTCGCAAATTCACATGGGCGGACCTGATATTGCTTTTCCCATGAATGTAAGAGTGTTTCCCTTGAGGTTTTCAAAGGGTTGGCACGGACTGTCGTGGGAGCGGGGTAATTGCTCGCAAGGCAGATGTCCGTGCTTTGCTCTTTGCCATAGGTGCCTTCAATGGTTTGGAAGAAGATTTTGGGGAAGCTGGCCTTTACATGGCTTGGAATTGAGGGATCGCTCCTATGCTTTTCCAGATCATTCTTAAGATACCATGAAATTCGACCCCCCCAAGTGATCGGGCTGGAGCAAAAATAATCGATAAGCCCTTTCCAGCGAATGATTGCGTAAGCTGCATCACTGATATAGCGCTTGTCTTTAGACCCGATCGCCTTGTGCGACCGAAAATATTGAGAGATCAGCACATCGAGCGGAAGAGTGCTTTTTTCAATATTTTCAAATAATTGATGAAGATGAAAATCCCTGAATGCAAGTCGCATAAAATTTTTGGCTGCTATCATATCCAATTTGATTATAATTGGCAATTTTCATACTTTTTTGAAGAAAGACTAGAAGGAGAAGTAAAGTGTTTTTTATTAAAGTCTCTTTTGCTTTTTTGGGGCGTATGTTCATCAGCCTTATATTTATTTTGTCTGCGATTGCTAAAATTTGGGATTGGCAAAAGACAGAGGAAACCCTCGTCGACCTCTCTTCAAAAATGATGTCGCGTTTTTCTAGTCATGATGTTTTTTTTCAAGTTTTCTCTACTATGTTTTCATCGGTTACGGTTGTCCTTGCCATCATAGTGTTTTTGGAACTGGTCGGGGGCATTCTTGTATTTTTGGGAATAAAGGTCAGGCTAGGCGCCTTTTTATTAATTGTTTTTTTAATCCCAACAACGATCATCATGCACCCATTTTGGGAGAGCCCTGAAAATGAAAGAATGTTCCAGATCATTATTTTTTTGAAGAACATTAGCATATTGGGCGGCCTGATCACTTTAATGGTGTTTGGAAAAGTGAGCGATAAAAGCGCCTCAAAAGAAAGTTGATGAAGCTTCTTGTATTTATTCTCAGTTTTTTGATCGTAGGTTTTGGACAGCCAAGTTGGTCTCCTTTAGCAGGCATTGCGGCATCTGCCTTTGGATATGGCGCCTTCTGGCATTTTTGTAGGCAGTATCCTTCCATTAAACAGAGATTTGCTATTGCTCTTTTCTGGTACTCCGCAGTGCAGGCCGTGCAGCTTTCATGGATGACCTCAATCAAATACCAAGGACTCTCATTTCTTCTTTTATATGGCTTGGTCCTTGCTGTTTTTGGTGTTCAATTTTCTCTCGCTTCCCTTTTCATTCCCCAAAAAGGAAAGCTGCGCTGGATAGAATGCCTTGCGATCGCATCCATATGGGTTGTGATGGAGTGGGCGCGGCTTCATGTTCTATGCGGGTTCTCATGGAACTTTTCAGGCATGTCCCTTACCAGCACCCTCGCTTCTCTTCAGTTTGCTTCAGTGATCGGGCTTTTGGGGTTTTCTTTTTGGGTGTTTTTGACCAACCTGCTTTTTCTCAACATTTGGGAAAAGAAAGGGAAAGTAAAACACGCGACAATTTGGGCCCTCATCGCAGTCTTCCCTTACATTTTTGGAGCTGTCCGCCTCGGACTATATGAGAACAGTCTGGGCCAAGAAACAAAAAACGTATCAATTACCCTTGTCCAAACAGACCTTTTACCATCGCAAAAAATTCCACTTGATGAGTTTAAATATGACTTTGTTCCGCCTTTGGACCAGTGGAAGAACATTTTCAGGATCTTGCAAAAAAAAGAGGGCCGCCACTCCGACCTGATCGTCATGCCGGAAGCGACGGTCCCCTATCGTTTGGATTTCCCAATCTATCAATATGAGGAGGCGAGGACCCTTTTTTGTAATTTTTATGGAAAGCAGATCGTACGTTCATTCCCTCCGCCGCATTGGCCTTATGTGTCCATTAGGGATGTAGATGGAAGCGACAAACTCTTTGTCACGAATGCGTTTTTTTCTCAGACGCTTGCAAACTATTATCAATCAGAAATGATCATTGGGCTGGACTATGAGGAAAGCGAATTGCAAAAGCAATATAATTCAGCTTTTCATTTTGTTCCAGGCGCTGCTTTTCAAAACCGCTACGACAAGCAAGTATTAGTGCCTCTTGGGGAATACTTGCCATTCGAGTGGTGCCGGCCGATTGCGAAAGTTTTCGGGATAAACGATTTTTTTCACAAAGGGACAGAGCAGGTTCTCTTTCGCGGAAAAGTTCCTATGGCAATTTCTATTTGCTATGAAGAGACTTTTTCATCCGTCATGAGGAATTCAAGAAATCTCGGCGCCCTGCTTTTTATCAATCTGACAAATGACAGCTGGTATCCTGACTCTACACTTTTCAGGGAGCATCTTGACCACGCGAAGATCAGAGCTGTTGAAAATGGGATCACACTTGCCCGAGCTTGCAATGGGGGCGTCTCGGCCGTTATCGACCCCTTTGGGAGGACCCTTGTGGAACTGGAGAAAGCCCAGGGGATGGTGGAAGTAGATATGAAAATTTTTTCTATTCTTTCCCCTTATCGGTTTTATGGGGACTGGTTGGTTTTGGGTTTTGCATTTATTCTAATAGTTATGTTCGGAAGGAAACTAATCTTTATAGATCAAGTCAAAAAAAAATTAAATTTTAAGCTGTATACACAGATAAAATAGTCTTGCTCAAAAAGTTTGCCTGCGATAGCCTTTAAAGGATTTTATCAGAAACTCATTTGTAATTCTAATCAACAGAGTAGGTCCTATTTGGGCGTTGATCAAAAAAATTCTATAACCTCTTGCGTTTTAGTTGCAACACAGCGCAAGCAACGTACACTCGCTTCCAGCTGTTTTATCGAAGGTCAGGGGCTTTTTACCGGAGAAAATGTTTCTCTCCGCATTTTTCCATCTCCTGTTGATTCTGGAATTTCATTTAAAAGAGTTGACCTGCCAGGCAATGTTGTCATTCCTGCCACACTCTCTTATGTCCAAGAGGCAGTCCGTTGCACGCAGATTGGCATGCAAGACATCAAAGTACAAACGATCGAGCATTTGCTGGCTGCATTAAAGGGCCTGCAGATTGATAACGCATCTATTGAGATCAATGGTTCCGAAGTGCCCATCCTTGACGGGAGCTCAAGAGAGTTCGTAGAAAGGCTCAAACAGAGTGGAATTTCTGAGCAGGACGCCCCTGCAAAGGCCCTTAAGGTCACCGAGCCTGTCTATCTGTCTACCGGCGAGATCTCTATGGTCGCAATTCCTTCCGATCAGTTTAAGGTCAGTTATACTCTGCACTACCCAAAATCGAAACTATTGCAGTCGCAGTTTTATACAACAGCGATTTCCGAAGAAAAATTTGAAACAGAGATCGCTCCTTGCAGAACTTTTGCATTATATGAAGAGATCGCACCCCTCATCGAAAAAGGCTATATTAAGGGAGGCGGCCTTGACAGCGCGGTAATCATTAAAGAAGAAGTGATTATAAATCCTGAAGGTGTTAGATTCCCTGATGAAATGGTAAGACATAAAGTTCTCGACGTTGTTGGGGATATGTCTTTAATGGGAATGGACCTTTTGGCGCACATAATCGCCATCCGTTCCGGCCATGCTTCTAATGTGCAATTAGCACGAAAACTTGTAAATACCATCAAAATGGAGAGTTAGCCGATGAGCTTATCATCTTTCGCGAAGCCTGCCGTTTTAAATCTTAAAGAAATCATGCAAATACTGCCGCATCGATATCCTTTTTTGCTTGTCGACCGGGTCGTGTATTTGAACCTAGAGGAAAACGTTATCATTGGACAAAAGAACGTTTCAGCCAATGAACAATTTTTCCAAGGACATTTTCCAGGCGTGCCCATCATGCCGGGGGTGTTAATTTTGGAGGCCCTGGCTCAAGCAGGAGGCATCCTTGTTCATCAAAAAGGATATAATCAAAAAACTGCGGTTTTGCTCAGTGTCAACAATGCAAAATTCCGCAAGCCGGTTTTACCGGGAGATGTTTTATTCTTGCATGCGACGGGTTTGCATTTCAGCACAAAAGCGGGAAGGGTCCATGCCAAGGCAATGGTGAACGAACAGCTTGCAGTTGAAGCAGAAATTAGTTTTGCACTTGTAGAAAAAGATCAGCTCTAAAGCAGCGGGTAAGTTAAAAAATTTATAAAGAATTGGATTCCGATGTCTAATGCAAATATACATCCTTCAGCAATTATAGAGCCAGGCGCAAAGATCGGCAAAAACGTCACTATAGAGGCATATGCGGTTATTAAAGGGACCGTAGTGCTTGAGGACAACGTTGTTGTAAAATCACATGCTTATATTGATGGGAACACGACGATTGGAGAAGGGACGATCATATGGCCTTCTGCAAGTATTGGCACTAAAACTCAGGATTTGAAGTTCCGCGGTGAAAAAACCTATGTCGTGATTGGAAAGCACTGTGAAATCCGCGAGTTCACCACGATCAACTCTTCTTGCCAGGAAGGTTCTGTAGTCCGCATTGGCGATCATTGTTTGATCATGGCCTATTGCCACGTTGCACACAATTGCGAAATTGGGAACCGCGTCATTATGGCAAATAATGCGATGCTTGCAGGCCATGTCATCGTAGAAGATCATGCGATTATCGGCGGAATGACCCCTGTTCACCAATTTTCAAAGATTGGATGTTATGCAATGGTCGGCGGGCTTAGCCGTATTACGCATGATGTCCCTCCCTATTCCATCGGTGCAGGAATTCCCTATAAAATAGGCGGTCTCAACCTTATTGGACTCAAACGCCATAGTTTTTCTTACGAAATTCGTAAAGACCTGACAAAAGCTTTTAAACTGACATATCGGTCCGGGCTTCGGCTTTCGGAAGCACTCCAGAGAATTGAAAATGAGATCCCTCCTTCTCCACATATTCAACACTGGATTGATTTTTGCCGAAATTCCAAAAGAGGTCTTATCAGCCTGCAAGGAATTACCGGCGGTTCCCAGCAGGAAGAATTTTCTGAGCTTGGAGACTTACTAGAAGAATAAAATGAAGATTGTATTCTTTGGGACCTCTTCTTTTGCCGCAAACGTCCTTTCATTTTTAATCGACCATCATTTTCCGATCGTTGCTGTTGTGACCAAGCCTGATAGTGTTAGCGGGCGTTCCCTTCAAATCCTTCCTCCCCCAGTAAAGAAAAAGGTCCAGGACCTATCTCTTTCAATCCCGGTCCATCAACCGATCAAAGCGTCAGCTGATGAATTTGCCGCCATTTTAAAAACATACGATGCAGATGTGTTCCTTGTCATCGCTTATGGAGAAATTCTGAAAAAGAATATCCTCGAGCTCCCAAAGAAATGTTGCATCAATGTTCATGCCAGCCTTTTGCCCAAATACCGAGGTGCTGCTCCAATTCACAGGGCGATCATGGACGGGGAAACAAAAACGGGCATTTCCATCATTGAAATGAGCCGTGAGCTGGACGCAGGTGATGTCCTCGCGATGAAAGAAGTGGAGGTTGCGATTTCAGACAATTTTGCGGATGTGGAGGCCAAACTGCTCCATTGTTCTTGCGAGCTCCTCATCGACCTCCTGGGGCAGATTGAACATAATAAGATTTCAAAAGTCCCTCAGGATCATACGCTTGCGACTTACGCCTCCAAGCTTACCCCTCTTGATGAGGAAATTGACTGGAAACAGGCCGCAGCTGCGGTCCACAATAAGATAAGGGCCTTTTCACCTAGGCCTGGAGCCTCATGCCTTGTAAAAATCGGCGATGAGGTTCGAAAGGTAAAAATTAAAAAATCTACTATAGTAAAAAATTTAATTGGCACTCCTGGTCAAATAATTTCTTTAGACAAGAAAAAGATGATCGTAGCCTGTGGAGAAGACGCCCTATCTGTTCTCGAAGTTCAACTGGAAGGCAAAAAATCGCTTCCTATAGAAGAATTTTTAAGAGGACTATCAAAGCCGATTTCTTTTGTAATATAATTTTTTTAAAATAATTTGCATTTACAGTTATTAAAATCTTAGATATAATAGTTTGCAAATTAATTTTTAAAATAGAATTTGTTATGTCAGCATTATCCGTATATCCTAGTTTCTCGCCCGGCGCCTTTATGGATGCATCTGTACATGTCCTTAAAGAGGCCGATGGATGTAAAGAAATCATCAAAGTCCCGCTTGCTGTTATGGATTGGAAATCAGCATTAGGCGGAGAGCTTTCTCCTGGAGACAGACGAGTATATTCCGGATTGAGAGATACGAAAAACCTCGTTGGGGGATTGATTGATCTGGGTGATGCCGCATGCCGACTAAAAGACCACGTTGTATATATGGCCAATGGCGCAGACTCCCATGGCAATCCCTTTGGCGTCGTGGATTTTGCAAGAGAAGCTTTTTTTGATGGCGTGGATTTTGTAAATCCAGTCGGCGATCTGATCGCTGTTGGAGAATCATGGGGTGCGATCGAGCTTTCGCCTGAAACTACATCTGCTTTGGAAGGGGCCTGCAGCGCTGCGCTGATTCTCGGCTGCGGTAAAGGCGCTGTGACATCGGCTCAAGAAATTATGAAATCAAGCGTTGACATAGAAGGTACCGACCTTTCCGAAGATGAAAAAGTCTTTGAAAAAGCAAAGCTTATCAAGAGCTGCTTCGACCTTGCTAAAATGATATCCTATGTTGCTCTTGGAGTGATTCTCGGGATTGCATGGTTTGGCGTTGCTATGCCTTTATGGATCCCGCTTGCTGCTTCGACTGCAGCCCTTGTTGCAAGCTTAGGCGGCTACTTCCATAAGCATCTCTCTCTTCCTGGTGCGTTCTAAATTTTTCTAGACACCCTTGAATTTTCTTCTGAGCGCACTATTATTAAAATTTTATTTTACTTTCTATAGTCCCTTACAGTCCATTAGAAATTATTTTATTTGATCTTTACGTTTACTTTAAAAATTTATTGAGGTAAAATAAGCGCGTATTTCACAAACGGAGTTTGCTATGGCAGCAGTATCAATGTACCCCGACTTAGGCGTAAATAAATTTTTCGATGCTACAGTGAGCATCATCAAAGACAACAGCAAAGGATTTAGAGACCTCGTAGTTAAAACTCCCCTTGCTGGTCTAGACATTAAGAAAGCGATCACAGGGAGCCTGACTCCTACTGAAGCGAAGCTTCATGGTGGATTGAAAGATGTCAAGAACGTCGTAGGCGGCGTAGTTGATATCGTTGAGGCCACAAAAAGACTTAAAGACCATACGATCTATGTAGCGAATGGCGCAGATAATAAAGGAAATGCATTCGGCGTAGGCGATTATGCAGTTGAAGTGTTTTTTGATGCTGTAGAATATGTCAACCCTGTGAACGATCTAATCGCATTTGGACAATCTCGCGGAATTATCGACCTTACAGCAGAGACTTCTCTTGCGCTCCAAGGTGCCGGAGCTGGCGCTTTGGTCCTAGGGCCTGGGCGAGTTTTTGTAAAAGATATTGTCAGCGCTGTTAAATCAGGCGAAGAAATTGCAAGCGGCGATCTTGATGCGGATGAAGTGGTTGCAGAGCAGGCCAGTATCGTAAAAAGTTCCTTGGAAGCCGTAAAGATGGCATCATACGTCGCTTTGGGCATTCTGCTCGGTCTTACAGTTCTTGGCTCCATATTCCCTGCAATGGCATTCATTGCTGCTGGAATCCCAGGATGGGCGATGCTCATCTGCTCAACGAATGCTCTGGCATTTAGCATTTTTGGTTACTACCATAAGGCCCTTGTTGCTCCTGGCATGTTGTCATAAACAATTAGTGAGCAACTATAAAATAAAAAAGCCTGCTTTTCGCAGGCTTTTTTTTTGACAAATTTCTTTTGTCTTATTTTAGAAGTCAAATCTGACATCAAATGTCAAACCTTGAAGTCCTAGATTTCCACCTCTTTTTTTAGTATCTGGCTGTATCTCCGAGAATGTAGCCGTATAGTCTAAAAATCCATCGGAATCAAGAAAGGGGATATTAAAAAGGTTGGTTGGTGCATCGAGGTTGAGTTGGCGAAACTCGTTTTGATCGAACCACTCATTGAACTCATATCCAACAGAAACATAGACGTGTTGTCTATCATCGTTGAAATCAGTATGCCAAGTAAGCCCTAAAGCTGCTTGGAGCGTTGCGCGGATCGCATGATAGTTGTCATTGATCGTTATATCATTCCCATCGTAAAAGACAAAATTTGGTTCATCTAATAAACCTTCATCTGCTGATGTGATGATCGCGAGCGATTTGAACTTCTCGTTGACCGAAAACCTTCCATATAGGAGAGCTGTGGACAACTTTCCATAGACATCAAAATGTTCTACGAAGTTCCAATTCACATCAAGACCGCCTCTCAAGCCCACACCATCGAAATGGTTCCTTCCTACGAACTTATTGTAGGGTGAGTATGTGGAAAATGCTGTGTCTGGTACTGGGTCGCCAGAAAGTGTATAATCGGCAATATTTAAAATGGAGTTATATTTGGCATTCACGTGTTGATGGATGGATGCCGCTCTTACGCCGATATGCGGGCGCAGAGTAAAATTGCTTCCCGAGAAAAAGTTTCTGCCAAGTTCCAAATCGAGTGTGTTATATACCATTGCCCAGCGGGAGTTTGCGTTTGAAGCTTGTCCCCCAAGTAATGCCGGGCCCCAACTTGGTGTGATCAATTTTAGATCGCTACCAGCACCAGCAGGAACGCGAAGGTAAGGATCAAAACCAAGTATTCCTGATAGTTCTTGGGTGAATGATGTATCGCCATAAAAATTTCCTTGGGCCTTGTTTCGAATCCAAGTCCAGTTCAGGATAAGGTCCCACTGGTCCCTTTCACCAAAAATTGTGCCGATCGCAAACTTAAATCCGGGATCCCAGTTAAAAGACATTTTTCTATCTTCTAAGTATGCAGAAGTGAAATTTGTGCCATCAAGTGTTGTAACAGGGAATTCATAGGGAACGCCTTGTATGTACATAGTAACATCTTCTGATGTTCCATATTCAAGCCCATCTACGTATGTTTGCCAGTAGATGAATGTAAGGTCCACCATAAATCGATTTGGATTGTTGTAAGGAGCTAATTTATCGCCAAGGCTTGGGGCCATCTGCTGCATTGACTGGTTCTGATTCGATTTGCCATTAGATGTGTCTCCATTGGCACCAAGGACAAAACTGTTTAGTCCTACCAAAAGCGACATTAAAGTTGCTTTTTTTAAATTCATATTGTGCTCCTTTCAAGGTACGTTTGGTTTATATTCTCAATAAAGATCCCAACGTCATATAAAATAGATTTTTTTTCAATTAAAATTTTTATCAAATTATAGATTCTGGTTCTACTGGTGCCTCTTTTTCTATTAAATCTAATCTGTGGAAAAATAAAAAAGCCTGCATGTTGCAGGCTTTTTATTGAGTAATTTTTTTGTATATTATGGCTTAGAAATCAAATCTGACATCAAAAGTCAACCCCTGAAGTCCAAGGTTTCCGCCTCTTTTTGTAGTGTTGGCCTGCACCTCAGAGAACGTGGCGCTATATTCTAAAAATCCATCGTCATTAACAAATGGGATGTTAAAAAGGTCGGTTGGCGTGTCTAGATTGAACTGGCGGAGCTCGTTTTGATCGAACCACTCGTTGAACTCGTATCCAACGGAGACAAACAGGTGTTGTTTATCATCATTGAAGTCAGTATGCCAAGTAAGCCCTAAAGCAGCCTGGAGTGTAGCGCGAATAGCATGATAGTTATCATTGATCGTTACATCATTCCCATCAGAAAAGACAAAGTTTGGTTCATCTAATAAACCTTCATCTGCTGATGTGATGATAGCAAGTGATTTAAATTTCTCATTGACCGAAAATCTTCCATACAGGAGGGCTGAGGACAGCTTTCCATAGACATCAAAATGTTCTACAAAGTTCCAATTCACATCAAGACCGCCTCTCAAGCCTACGCCATCGAAATGGTTCCTTCCTTTGAAGTTATTGTAGGGGGAATATGTGGAAAATGCAGAGGCTGGCACTGGATCGCCAAAAAGTGTATAATCGGCAATATTTAAAATGGAATAATATCTGGCATTAACGTGTTGATGGATGGACGCGGCTCTAACGCCGATATGTGGGCGGAGAGTAATGTTGTCTTCTAAGAAAAAGTTTCTGCCAAGTTCCAGGTCTAGTGTGTTATATATCATTCTCCAGTTGGAGGTTGCGTTTGCGGCTTGTCCGCCAAGTAGCGCAGGGCCCCAACTTGGGGTGATCACTTTTGGATCGCTTGCAGGGGGAATCATAAATATGAGCGGTAATCTTTCATCAAGTATTGATGTGAGGTCTTGGGTAAATGATGTGTCGCCATTAAAATTTCCTTTGGCCTTGTTCTGGATCCAAGTCCAGTTCAGGATAAGGTCCCATTGGTCCCTTTCACCAAAAATGGTCCCGATAGCCAGCTTAAATCCCGGATCCCAATGAAAACTCATTTTTCTGTCGTCTAAGTATGCAGAAGTAAAATTTGTTCCTGTTTGAGGATCATTGAAGGGCTGTATTGTTGTTGGGAGAATAATACCTTCCAGGTAGCTATTGACATCTTCTGAAATTCCATACTCAAGTCCATCCATGTATGCTTGCCAATAGATAAATGTAAGGTCCATCATATAGCGGTTCGGGTTGTTGTAGGGAGCCGGTTTGTCCCCTAGGCTAGGTGCCATTTGCTGGGTTGACTGAGTTGGCTGGCTTGTCTTGCTATTAGACATGTTTTTATTGGCGCCTAGAACAAAACTATTGAGTCCCACTAAAAGCGACAGCAATGTTGCTTTTTTTAAGTCCATACACTCACTCCTTTCAGACTATCGTTAGGTTCATATTGAAAATAAAGATTTCAACGTTATAAATAATGGATTTATTTTCAATTAAAATTTTAAACAAGCAGATAGCTTGTCTCCAGAGGTGTGCCTTTTGCCTTCTAATACTTAAGGGGGTAAAGATAAAATTATATCGAATAAAAATTTCAAAAGCCGAATGCATTCATACAGGTTATGGCCCCCAATAAAGAAACAGGCGTTGCAATAAAATCATAATTTTTCTAAACTTTGCCAAAGTCTGAAAAAATCTGCTTGTTCGAACGCAAATTTGATTGTGTGAAATCAAAGCATTTGATAGCCTCTACGCTTTAACCCTTCGTGTCAGGGGTTTTATAATGAGATGCTAGTGGTTTCTTTCAGAAACGATCTCTAAATTGTCCCATCTGCTCTTAATCTTTGATACCCATAAGGTCAGTCAAAAGAAGATCAGACGGCAGCGGAAATCTGATCAAAGGTAAATACATATGACTCTGAAGTTGATAGGAAAAAAAATCGGGATGACCCGCATTTTTAATGAGAAAGGTGATCTCGTAGTCTGTACAGTGATCTCCGCCGAGCCCAACGTGGTCTCGCAGGTGAAAGAAAAGGGCAAAGATGGGTACAACGCCATCCAGCTTGCTTCTGAAGAGCTAAAGCCTTCTAAAGCAAAAAATTTATCCAAGGCTCTTCAAGGACATTTCGCCAAATCAGGTGTGACGCCAAGAAGACATCTAAAAGAATCTAGAATCGAAGACGCTTCCGCTTATCAGCTAGGTCAATCTTTTACAGTCGACTCTTTTGCAGATTGTAAATTTGTCGATGTGATCGGCGTGTCTAAAGGAAAAGGATACCAGGGTGTGATGAAGCGCCACAACTTTTCTGGTGGACCTGCTTCGCATGGTTCTGGGTTCCATCGCCATGCTGGATCGACAGGGATGCGTACAAGCCCTGGCCGCTGCTTGCCTGGAATCAAAAAGGCGGGCCGCATGGGTGGAGAGCAAGTGACAATCCAGAACTTGGAAGTCGTAAAAATTGACGCAGAAAAAAATGTAATACTGGTGAAGGGCGCTATCCCTGGTTTTCGAAGTGGTCTTGTCTATGTAACGCAAGCTAAAAAGATGACTGGTGCGCGTAAGGGTAAATCGTAATTTTCAGGAGTGAATTGTGCCGAGCCTTAAAAAATATAATTTAGCAAACGAGAAAGTCGGTGAAATCTCGTTGGAAGATGACTTGTTAAAAGCAGGCGAAAGTTTGCAAATGATCAAAGATTATTTGATTGCACTTCGCGCAAACGCTAGGCAGTGGTCCGCCAATACAAAAGGGCGTTCTGAAGTCAGCCATAGCACTAAGAAACCACATCCGCAAAAAGGAACCGGAAGAGCCCGTCAAGGGTTTTTGGGCGCTCCTCAATATAAGGGCGGAGGTAGGGTGTTTGCTCCGAAGCCTAAATTTGATCAACACGTTCATATCAATAAAAAAGAAAAGAAAGCTTCCATTAGGCATCTCCTGATTGAGAAGATTCAAAATGAGTCGCTTGTCGTTCTAACCTATGAGCAGCTAGCTCAGCCAAAAACAAAAATCGTCCATACTTTTCTAAAAGGCCAGGAAGCGACTGGAAAGAGAACCCTTTTCCTTGGCGAAGGCGTCTTTGATGCCGAGAACCAAAATTCTTCCATGGTGAAGTACGATTCTTTCGTGAAGAGCCTGCGCAATATCCCAAGAATCCAGTTTAAGCTTTTCCCAAACATTAACGGTTATGATGTAGCCGTGAATCATCGCGTTGTGATTATGGAAGACGCAGTAGACGAGCTTCTCATGTTACTTAAGAGTGGATGTTAATTATGCAAAAGAAAAACCCCTATGAAATTATCAAGTCTCGCTATATCACGGAAAAAAGCCGTGTCATGGAGACCTTAAAGACAAATGAGAGCAATGTCTCTGTAAGAAGATGTCAGTCCCCCAAGTACGTTTTCCTTGTAAATCCTAAAGCAAACAAGCAAGAAATTGCTCGGGCTGTTGAAGAGATTTATGCAGAAAAAAATATTAAAGTTACTTCCGTAAACACAATCAATGCAAAGCCAAAGGTCAAGATCGTCAGAGGAAGACTTGGCGAAAAATCTGGCTTTAAAAAGGCGATTGTAACTTTAGCAGTTGGCGATAGCATTGATGAGCAAATTTAAAAGGGATTAATAGACTGTTATGACAAAAAAATTTCGTCCTATTACTCCAAGTCAAAGACATCTCATACTGACAAGTAATGAGGAATTGACGAGGACCGGAGATTCGCAAAGAGCAACTATAAGGCCGCATAAACCTCTGCTTGTCACAAGAAAAGGAACGGGTGGCAGGAACCATCATGGACATATCACATGTAGGCATCATGGTGGAGGTCACAAAAGATTTTATCGCGTGATCGACTTTAAAAGAGATAAAGAGAACATTCCTGCGACTGTTGCGTCCATTGAATACGATCCGAACAGAACTGCGCACATCGCCCTTCTGCATTATTTGGATGGGGAAAAGAAATATATCATTGCTCCGCAAGGTTTAAAAGCAGGTAGCAAAGTCAGTTCAAGTGAGACGGCTCCTTTTGAAGTGGGATGCTGCATGCAAATGAAATATATGCCGCTTGGATCTGTCATCCACAATATTGAGCTTGTTCCAGGAAAAGGTGCAAAACTTGTTCGCTCGGCAGGTCTCTCTGCGCAGCTTATGGCTCGCAGCGGCGGCTATGTAACACTTAAGATGCCTTCTGGCGAAGTCCGCATGGTAAATGAAAACTGCAAGGCGACTTTTGGGGCGGTGTCTAATGCTGAAAGAAATCTGCGTTCTGAGGGAAAAGCCGGAAGAATGCGATGGAAGGGCATTCGACCAACTGTTCGAGGAACAGCAATGAACCCTGTTGACCACCCTCACGGTGGTGGTGAAGGAAAGCACAATGGCTACATTCCTCAAACACCTTGGGCGATGTACACAAAAGGTTTTAGAACACGTTCGAAGAAAAAATCTAATAAATGGATCGTCAAAGATCGTAGGAAATAGGAAACATTATGGGTAGATCGTTAAAAAAAGGGCCTTTTGTTGACCATCATTTATTTACAAAAGTCGAAAAGCAGAATGCCGAAGGGACAAAAAAGCCGATTAAAACATGGTCGCGTCGTTCGATGATTCTTCCAGATATGATTGGGCATACTTTTGATGTCCATAATGGAAAGAAGTTTATCTCTGTGTTCGTCACAGAAAATATGGTTGGCCATAGACTCGGCGAGTTCTCTCCGACCAGAACTTTTAAAGGCCACACAGCGAAGAAAGCTGCTACGCCAGAAACGACCTAATTTGGAAGGAATATATACAATGGAAAAAGCAAGAGCTCAAACCAAATATGTACGAATTAGCCCTAGAAAAGCAAGGCTTGCAGCTGATCTTATCCGCGGCTTAAAGGTTGAAGATGCGAAAATTCAACTAGGGTTCAGCAAGTTAAAAGGCGGCCGTTTGCTTGAAAAAACTCTTGATAGCGCTGTTGCCAATGCGGAAACACAATTGAATGTGCAGAGAAGAGATCTGAAGGTCGACGAAGTTCGTGTTGATGCAGGACCTGTGATCAAACGCGCCAAATCAAAGAGCAAAGGCGGAAGAGTGCCAATTATGAAACGAACAAGTCATTTTACTGTTGTAGTAACAGCAGAGTAAAGCGAGAGGAAGGAACTCATGGGACAAAAAACATCACCAATCGGTTTTAGATTGGCATTTAGAAAAAAATGGCGTTCTACATGGTATGCAAATAAAAAAGAGTTCGGTTCTCTTTTGCATGAAGACCAAGTGATTCGCGAATATTTACTAGCAAAGCCTTGCTGCGTTGGAACATCCCAGCTCACGATCAAAAGGATGAGCGGAAAAATTGAAGTGACCATCCATACTGCTCGACCAGGACTTGTCATCGGAAAAAAAGGCTCAGAAATCGACGTCCTTAAAAATGAATTGAAAAATTTGACCGGTAAAGAAATTTGGGTTGAAGTTGAAGAGATCAAACGTCCTGACCTTGATGCGAAACTTGTTGCCGATGGCATCGCAAAGCAAATCGAAAGAAGGGTGCCGTTTAGAAGGGTTATGAAAAAAGTTCTTCAGTCTTCCATGGATGCCGGTGCAGCTGGAATTAAAGTCCAACTTTCTGGTAGAATTGGCGGAGCTGAAATTGCTCGTACTGAGTGGTATAAAGAAGGAAAGATTCCACTTCACACTCTTCGTGCCGATATTGACTATGCAACAGGAAGAGCAGAGACCACCTATGGTTCAATCGGCGTGAAAGTTTGGATCAATAAGGGTGAAGAACAAGTTAACCGATTAGCAGTAGGAGCCTAATATGGCAATGATGCCAGTACGAATGAAGTTCAGAAAAATGCAAAAAGGTCAGCATGCAGGCCTCACGAAGGCTGCAAGCATGGTTGACTTTGGCGAATACGGAATGCAGTGCCTTGAGCGTGGTAGAATTACAAACCACCAGATCGAAGCATGCCGAGTCGCTATTAACCGGTATTTCAATCGCCGAGGGAATGTTTGGATTCGTATTTTCCCTGATAAATCGGTCTCAAAAAAACCTGCTGAAACACGTATGGGTAAAGGAAAGGGAGCTCCCGATCATTGGGTAGCTGTTGTAAGGCCCGGAAGAATCCTTTTTGAAGTTGGCAACATTCCTAAAGATATCGCTCAAAACGCTCTTAGACGTGCTGCTGCAAAGCTTCCTATCAAAACAAGATTTGTTGAAAGACTTGAGCGAGTGTAAGGAGATAAAGTATGTCCAAGGCGATGGCGCAATTAAAAGATTTAACTGTTGAAGAATTGGAGATCATGCACAAAGATCTTTCGAAAGATCTTTTTGAGCTTAGCAACGAGATTATGCGTTCGAGAAAAATTGAGAAACCGCATCTAGTGCAAGCAAAGAAAAAGCAAAAAGCTCGCGTGCTCACTCTTATTCGTCAAAAATCGGGAGTAAACAAACTATGAGCATAAAACAAAATAGAAAACAGAGGGAAGGGGTCGTTCTTTCCAATAAAATGCAAAAAACGGTGACTGTGCAAGTTGAAAGAACAGTGCAGCATCCTGATTTTGACAAGCACATTAAAAGAGCAAAAAAATACTATGCTCATGTAGAAAACCAAGACATTCAAATTGGTCAGCGTGTGCGCATTGAAGAAACAAGGCCGCTATCCAAGCTTAAACGCTGGAGAGTCGTTGAGGTTGTTTCTTAAACGCTTCTCAAATGTAAAAATTCGTAAGAGAGAATAATATGATCCAACAGGAAAGTGAGCTCGAAGTGGCCGATAACACTGGCGCAAAGCGAGTCAAATGCTTTAAAGTGCTCGGCGGTTCGAAAAGAAGATACGCTGGAATTGGCGATGTAATCATTTGCTCAGTAAAAGAAGCAGATCCAAAAGGTGTAGTGAAAAAAGGTGACGTTGTACGCGCCGTGATTGTGAGGACAAAGAGCTACATTCGTCGAGTAGATGGCTCGTTCTTAAGATTTTATGATAATAGCTGTGTGATTATTGATGACAAATTGAATCCAAAGGGAACGAGGATTTTTGGCCCTGTCGCAAGAGAAGTGCGTGAAGGGGGATTTGTTAAGATCAGTTCGCTCGCTCCTGAAGTGATATAGTGGAGAAATTGTAATGAGTAAGTGGATAAAAAAAGATGACAAGGTTATCGTAATTGCGGGAAATTCTAAAGGCCAGACTGGAAAAGTCTTGGTGCGTAAAGAAGACCGCGTCGTTATCCAAGGGTTGAACCTTAGAAAAAAACATGTTAAGCGTCGATCTCAAGAACAGGCTTCCCAAATCGTTCAGATTGAAGCGCCTATTCACATTTCTAATGTGAGCTTGTGCGATGAGAATGATCGCCCCGTCAAAGTTCGAGTGCGGGTTAATAAAGAAGGTCAGAAAGAACTTTATTACCTAGATGGGAAAAAAGAAATTTTCTTTCGTCAAGTAAAGAAGAGCAAATAAGGCAAAGAAAGAGATATGTCAAGATTACAGCGCAGATATAAAGAAGAAATTAAAAAAGCATTGCAGGAAACGTTCCAATTCCCAAATACGATGCTGATCCCTGAATTGAAGAAAATTGTGATTAGCATGGGAATTGCAGAAGCGACAAAAGATAAAAATGCGATTCAGGACTGCATTAAGGAAATTGCATTGATTTCCGGTCAAAAACCTGTCGTTACTCGATCCAAAAAAGCGATCGCTAACTTTAAACTCAGGGAAGATCAACCAATTGGGTTGAAAGTCACCTTGAGAAGAAAGAGGATGTATGATTTCCTGGACCGATTCTGCAATATTGTGAGCCCTCGAGTCCGAGACTTTCGCGGGTTTTCCAAAAAATGCGATGGATCTGGGAACTACTCTCTTGGACTTGATGACCAGCAGATTTTTCCTGAGATCAATCTGGACGAAGTCAAACGAACACAAGGTATGAACATAACTTTTGTAACTACAGCTAAGAATGATCAAGAGTGTATTGAACTCCTCAGGCAGCTTGGCTTTCCTTATAAGATTGATGAGCAAAAAGCAGGGAGATAAATCAAATGGCTATTAACGATCCTATTTCAGACCTCTTAACGAGAATCAGAAACGCTAAAGATGCAAAACATCGTTATGTCGATGCACCTATGTCAACAATGGTTTCAGGCATCTTGAAGGTTCTTCTTGACAAAGGCTTCATTGAAGGTTTTATTCCCAATGACAACCAAAGAAAATTAAGGGTTTTCCTAAAGTATTCCGAAGGAAGACAATCTCTGATCCAAGGTCTTCGAAGAATCTCTTCCCCTGGTCTTAGAAGATAT
>JASHWM010000191.1 GCA_030044075.1 Candidatus Rhabdochlamydia sp.
ATTGTACTACAACGATTATAGCCTTGAATGTGAATCAAAACGTGCTGGAGCTATTGCTTTAATCCGTAAACTTCAGACAGTCGGGATTCCAATTACAGCCATCGGGTTACAAGAACACAATACCCTTGAGTGGCCCTCAGTTCAGCAGATTGAAGATACTATTGTTGCTTTTGTAGAATTGGGTCTTAAAGTAAATATCACAGAACTGGATATTGATGTTCTACCGTCTGCTTGGCAGTATAAAAATACTGACTTAAATACTGAAATTTATGCCAGTTTAAATCCATATTGGGAAAATCTACCAGATTCAGTCGATCAAGCATTTACAAAGCGCTATACTGAACTGTTTAAAATGTATTTAAAATATCATGGAGCAATTGAACGGGTGACATTTTGGGGGGTTACTGACCGAAATTCCTGGTTAAATTATATGCCCATAAAGGGAAGAACAAATTATCCCCTTTTATTTGATCGCAATGGATACCCAAAATTAGCATTCGATGCTGTAATATCGCTCAAAAGGCCATAATTGACTAAACATAGAGAATGTTTGCTAAACTTCTCCCAATCAAGAGTTCTGAAATCGTCCAACCGTCCCCCCAATCTCATAACAAAATCACATCAAAAATCCATGACTGCGAGTGCGCTTGTCCATGCTGATAGCTATCACCCGCTTTGTTGTGTTTCAATTCTCGACAAATGGTAGACCGATGTACTCCAAGGGCTCGATCTCAGCCGGTGAATCTCCTTTTTTAAGTATGAATTCGGCACCTTTGTTCAAAGATCAGGTGCCTATAGCTTCTTGCCATAGGGGGTCCCTTAAGAGGTTTTCTACAAAATACAGTATAATAAAATTTTTAATTATGATGTATTTTGTTTTTACTGTTTTTATTTCGGTCAACTTTTAATTTTCTAAAATTAATAATTTATTTTCAGTTGAATAATAATAAATAGTATATTATAATCTTAGAACTTTATAAAAGTTTATTTGTCAAGAAAAGAGGAATTATTATGCGGATTCAGCTTGGAGCAGTGGGTTCTCCAAAGGATCTTCCTTTCGAAGTAGAGGCATCCCATATTTCTACCTATAGGGATAGAATGCAGAACATGTCTTCGCTCAGTTCACTGGAGCAAAGAAATGAATGTTCTGAAGGCTGCCAGGTTTTTTGGGATGTGGTCTTGTATCCTTTTGTATTCATTTATCAAATCATTTCCTGGCCTTTTGTTAAGCTTTACGAACTTATTTTTGGACAAGATCTTAATTCTGTACCTGAGCCAGACCTTTCTCTACCTGACGCCCCTGATTATTCGGAAGACTTGATAAACGCAGCGCAAGATTATCGAGCTTGCGGAGCGCGAATGAAAGACCGCCCTGAACCTTTTGATTTACAATCTGTGATTATCCAACAAGAACAACTAGCTCATCCGATTCTAGTTGATGATTTGCTTACTCGTTTTGATGAGATATTCACAAATTCCGATTGCAGTCAAGTACAGGAATATGGTGGGAAATATATATTTAACAGGAATTCTAATGATGAGTCCAAGGCCTACTTGGCGGATAGGCCTTTTGAGATTCAAATGTTAGTAGGTGGGGAGTTGTTAAGAGGGATGGGTTATGGTGGCTATGTTCCGATGCGACAAATTATTAAATTTTATATCGATTTTATTAAAGAAAGAGACATCGCTCTCGAAGGAACGAGTAATGCTTACTATGATAATTTAGAGATTATTGTAAAAAATATTATTTTTGAATTGGGAAAACCTGAAATCGATACCTCTAAAAAAAGAAACCTAATGGTTGAACTCGCCGAGGCTTACACAAATTGCAATGCTAGAAAGTACGAAGAAGCTCTCTGGCAATATCGTAAATTAATCAATCGTTCTGAAAACCTAGATAACCTAGTTAGAATATGGCTGCAAGAATTCAAAGAAGAAGTGATTATGCAACACTACCAGATCCATGGGATGGAGGGAATGTCAGTCCATATTCTTAATCATGCAAGGAAAGAAGTTGGGGATGAGTTTGGATTGAATGATTTGGGGTTGGTTGAGAATGATCCCTGGGTCTTTGCATACGATAATGATGAGGCGTTTCGTCGTCGGAATCGGTATCAGATGATTGATTTTAACCCGGAAGAGTACAAAAGATTACTGAATGCACACTACACAACAGAAGCTCTTTTACAGGTCGTCAGCTGTAAAATTGAAAGCGAGAATGTAAGCCGGGTAATCAATGAATACCTTCAAAACGAGTATACCCAAGAAACGATTACAGATGATGACTTGGAATTGATGTACACAAACTCTGTTGATGAGAATGGATCTTCACAAGCGAAATTAAACTATAAAGGAGTCGCAATCTTGTTAGAAAGACTCGGATTTTTAGAGAAAATATCTTAAGCTGTATAGTTACTTGTCTGATAGGGAGCGTTTATAATCCGAATCCATAGATTTTGTCTTCTTCATTTCTTTTATTTTTTTGAAGGACAAAAATGGGACAAATTGTTTGTACATTTGTAATCTATTCTTATGGACATTGTCAGGTTTTGTGAAAAGTAGCGCCTGTCCATGCTCAGCAATATCTTGTACAATTCTTTCATGCCTATAGTAAGTTAGGATGGGAATATTGATATCAGCGGTTCCATAACCTTGATAAAAAGACGCCTCCTATCTGAGGGAAATTGTGACTGTAGCATAAATTGTGTTTGGCAAAATTCTCGCATAAATTAACAAAAATATTTAGGTCCTGCCAGTCAAAAGTTCTAAATGGAGGCAAATGCCATACCTCTATAGAGCTTCGAATCTGTCGTTTCTTGCCGGAAACCTTGTAAAATGTTTTCTGGAATATTGTCTTGCGGTTTTCCCAAAATATAAAATAGTATCTTTGCAATCACCTTTAAACGGTGATAGCCATCTAAAAAGTGGTTGTGGGCATTTGAAAAGATACAGACAAAAAAAAGGAAAACTTATGAAAGACCAATTCTCCTGTTTTTTTAGAGGTTCTACGTTGCTCATCTTGGCGCTTACGCTCCAAGCAGGTGCAGCACCATCAGAAGAGATCGAACATCCTTCTGTAAGGCTCTCTGGACATGTTCCTAGCAAGGCGGTGTCCGAGGCAGTTTTCTTAAAAGACCTTGATGCTGAAAGCCACGTTCCTTTGACGATCGTTTTGCCGCTGCGCAATAAAGATGCATTGGAGGAGTTAGTCCAACGTATCTATGACCCGAATGATAAAGAGCATTACGGCAAGTATCTTACCACTGAAGAATTTGCCGAGCAGTTTGCTCCAACCCAGGAAGATTATGATCAAATCGTAGCCTATGCAAATAGTTTAGGTCTGAGTGTTACTGGAACTCATTCGAATCGTACGCTATTGAATGTAGCAGGGCAAAAAGAGCACGTTGAGAAAGCTTTTAATCTTTCTTTGCAACTGTATCAGAAGTCGAATGGCCAGGTATTTTACGCTCCTGATAATGAACCTGAAGTTCCAGCTTCTGTCGCTTCAATTATTCATGGGATAGTGGGCCTGGATAACCACGCTGTATGGCATACATATAACAGAAAAAGACACTCATCCGAAGACATGTTAGACGCAAGCGATGCATCGCATGCTCATCCTTCTGGTCCTGGAGGAGGTTATTCGCCTAATGATCTCTTGACTGCTTATAACCTGAGCCCAGTGGCAGCAAATGGATCCGGGCAGATCATTGCTCTATTTGAGCTGGGGAGCTATCTGGCAAGCGACATTAATGAATATGCCAAGTATTTTGGCCTGCCTTCAGCTAAATTGAAAAATATTTTGGTCGATGGCGGTTCCAAAAGCGGGATTGATCCAGAAGTAACGTTAGACATCGAGCTTGCCCTTGCACTAGCGCCACAGAGCGAGATTTATGTGTATGAAGGCCCTAACTCGGATCAAGGAGTTCTAGATACATATAATCGCATTGCGACAGACAACCTTGCGAAACAAGTGAGCACATCCTGGGGAATGAGTGAAAATTTGGTAAGTTCTCAATATCTTCAAGCAGAAAATGCTATTTTCATGCAGATGGCAGCACACGGCCAGACAATTTATGCTGCTGCCGGCGATAGCGGTGCCTATGATGACTATCCTACTCTCAAGCTTGAGGTGGATGATCCAGCTTCTCAGCCTTATGTCGTAGGTGTAGGGGGAACAAAGCTTACGGTGAATCCATCTAGCGGAGCCTATGGCAGTGAATCGGTGTGGGACAATGGGCAAGGCAACGGGGCCGGCGGAGGCGGTGTCAGCACTGTTTGGACAGTCCCTTCATGGCAAGAGAATGTACCTACAATCTATTCAAAGACCCATCGAAACGTTCCTGATGTTGCGCTCAACGCAGATCCAGATACCGGCTATTCCATTTTCTATGATGGACAATGGACGATATATGGCGGGACGAGCTGCGCAGCTCCCCTTTGGGCAGCGTTTACTGCGCGGATCAACCAGGAGCGACTGGCAAGTCAAAAGGCCGTGCTAGGTTTTGCGAACCCTTTGATTTATTCGATAGGGCTGGGGTCATCCTATACGACAAATTTTCATGATGTCACTACGGGCAATAATTTATTTTATTCCGCTGGGAAGGGTTATGACAATGCTTCGGGATGGGGTTCTTTTGTCGGGGCCAATTTATTTGCAAGTTTGACGAATCAAACCACCTCGCAAGCAAGTGAGCCTGAACCTGTAGCAAGTCAGCTTGAACCTGTTTTGAATATTGCCATGACGCATGGAGCAGTTTTTAAAAAAGGAGGGGTCGGTTCCTATAAAATTACGGTTTCTAATGAAGGCGATGCATCGACATCGGGTGTTCTTACCGTAGCCATCACTCTTCCAGAAGGCCTCAAATGCAGAGCATTGAATGGCACAGGATGGGTGTTTGATCACAAGACCCTAACTTGCACGTACAGTAGTGCGGTAGAGGCCGGTTCGAGCTATCCTGCAATCACATTGATTGTCAATGTAGATCATCATGCTCCACATTCGGTGACTACAACAGCCACTGTTTCAGGGGGCGGATCTGCTGAGAGCAAGACCGTCTCATCGAGTCTAATGACGATTAGATAAAGTTGACTTTGAACATATATCCCGCGAATGTTTCGCGGGATATATATGGCTACGCCTTTAACGGCGTGGCTTTGGAAGAATGCCCTCTTTAACATATTCATCAAAACGTTTCTTAAACTCGCTCATTGTGTCGGGATGACGTGTAAAGCCCGATCGCCTGATTTTTCCAAGGGCGAGGACAATATCAAATTCGATAGCAAAGACAAATTCGTGAAACTTCCAGGTGATCTCTTTGACCAAATTCATGTGCTTGAGATTTTGCTTTTGAGATAATCTTCGCCAAAGGTCAGCTTGCTCGATCATTGCTTCGCCAAGCGGAAATGTCCGTGGACCTCCCAATTCTACGCCAAAATATTCTGCGATCTCAGGCCAAAGCAGCGACCACCTTGTCGGGTCCCCGTTTGCAATATTAAAAAGTTGTCCCTTAGCTCCCTCTGTTGCAGTAGCCCAAACGGATGCTTCTCCTATCTGCTCTGCATCAACGATCTGGGTCATTGCCTCAAAAGCTTTTCTTGAACCTGGGAAGTATAATGGCATTCCCAATTCTCGGACAACGCTTGCATAAGTCCCGATTCCAAGAACTAAGTTCATCGGATTATTGATCGCAAACCCTGTTAAGTGCGGAGAGATGAGATTGGTCCATTTCCACTTGGCATCGGTGCGTGATCGCAGATACATGACTTGGGCATAATTAAAGTTGGGGCCAAGGGAGGGCGGGAGGTCTTCATTTGCCGGCATAGTCAACTGACCTAAATGAACGCCATAATACTTTGCCCCTGTTATAAGAATGACATGTTGCAAAGAACTGCCGCAGGCCTCAATTCCCTCAATAATATTGACGAGCATCGCTCGGTTGGGCTCTACTTCCTCGGCAAAAGTAGGATAGGGAAGGTAGGCCGTATAAAATACATGGGTGACATTAGAAAGCGTTGCGAGCTTCTGGCGCGTTTGTTCTTTGTCAAGTAAATCGACAGCAAGTGTTTGATGTGCGCCAGGCACCTGATTGCCAGATCTGGAAATCGCCACCACTTTCCATTTGCCTTCTTTAACAAGTGCTGCGGTGATCGCCTGACCAATGATTCCAGTTGCTCCGACCACAATCGCAGTTTTATTCGAAACATCACTGCCTGTTTTCATTCAAACTCCAAACACTATAGATGCTAAGGTCTCATCGCTTTTATGCAAGCGTTTGATTTCTATGTCAAGGGCGATATAGTCCTCTTTTTTGCGGAGCCCATCCCTTGACAAGAAATCCATGCGATGACATAGAGGGGTCTAAAGCATGGAGGAAAAAATGCCCCACCCTGAGTTCCCTTTAGATGCCTGTAATCAAAAACGAATGAAGAACGTTTTCCCGAGCGATTGGGAAAATCCAAGTCCAAAAGAAATGTATGACCTAGTGGTGATCGGAGCTGGCCCGGGCGGG
>JASHWM010000192.1 GCA_030044075.1 Candidatus Rhabdochlamydia sp.
GCTGGTCTTTCAGCGAGGAAAGGCATCTTGCAAACACCGCCTCTCCTATCAAAGTTACTGGCATACCAAGCTCCAGGGCATTGACCCCGGTCCATTTTCCAGTCCCTTTTTGACCTGCAACATCAAGAATCTTATCGACAAGAGGCTTGCCATCTTGATCTTTATACCCAAAGATCTGGCTTGTGATCTCGATCAGATAACTGTTCAGCTCTGTCTTGTTCCACTCAGTAAAAATACTCTTGAGCTCGTCGGTCGAACAACCCAAGACACCTTTTAGCAGATGGTAAGCCTCGCAGATCAGCTGCATGTCGCCATACTCGATCCCATTGTGCACCATTTTCACGTAGTGGCCGGCTCCGCCCTCCCCTACCCAGTCAGCGCAGGGAGCTCCGTCGTCTGCCTTTGCGGCAATCGCTTGAAAAATCGGTTTTACGGAAGGCCAGGCATCGGGATTTCCCCCTGGCATGATCGATGGGCCATGCCTTGCTCCTTCCTCCCCTCCTGAAATTCCTGTCCCAATGAACAGGATCCCCTTTTCTTTAAGGGCCTTGAACCTTCTCTCAGAGTCCGGATAGTGGCTGTTCCCGCCGTCTATGATAATGTCCCCTTTTTCAAGGAAGGGCAGGCATTCCTCGATCAGTTCATCAACCGGATCGCCCGCTTTTACCATGAGCATGACCCTGCGAGGCCTTTTGAGCATTTGAAAAAAGCCTTCCAAGGTGTTGGCACCCATGACATTTGTATTTTTTGCCGGCCCCTCCAAAAAATCTTTTACCTTGGAAACTGTTCGATTGAACACTGCAACGACATATCCATGATCGTTCATATTTAGCACGAGATTCTGCCCCATCACAGCAAGGCCAATCAATCCAATGTCCGCTTCCATGTTTTTCCTCTCTAAATTCTTCTTGTGTCAAACAAGACGTTCTATTTAAACTGTTTCGTTTTTCTGTCCTCGTAGCTCAGGTGGATAGAGCGGTTGCCTCCTAAGCAACAGGTCGCGCGTTCAACTCGCGCCGAGGGCAGTTTTCTTAAGACCTACAATAGCTGTCGATTCCAGCTGCCACCCCTTTCGCAATCTTCTCTAGGTAAGAACGGTCCTTCAGCTGGCCCCTTTCCTCTTTGTTCGTAATAAAACCGGCCTCGACAAGGATCGAGGGCATCTGGGTTTCCCGTATCACATGAAACTTCGCTCCCTTGACCCCGCGGGATATCGCTTCTGTCGTGTGCGCAAGGCTGCTCAATACCGTGCTTGCAAGGATCTTCGATGCTTTCGTCTTGGCGCCTTGATCTGTGTGGCAATAATATACTTCTATCCCTTTTGCATCATTATTTTTAGATGCGTTGTAATGGATGCTTACAAAAAGCTTCGCCTTAGAGTTATTGGCAAGCGAGACCCTTTTTTGAAGGGGAAGAAAAATATCGCGGCTCCTTGTGAGGATGACCTTATACCCCATTTGATCCAGGTATTTTTTGGTCAAAAGCGTGGTCAAGAGGGACAATTTTTTTTCTTGCAGAGCATGGACTTTGGCACCGACATCATGACCTCCATGTCCCGCATCAAGAACGATCACAGTCTTTGGAGCTTGGGCCTCTTTTGTTCCTTCTGCACTCGCAAAGGAGGACACAAGGAGGGCGATGGAAAAGAAGAAGGAGCGCATCGACATGAACCTGTTTATTTTTTACTTAGCATCTCGCAAATTTCTTTTGCGACCTTTCGATCATCAAAAGCAGTCGTTTGGTTCGAAAATATTTGGTAGGTTTCATGCCCTTTCCCTGCTATTAAAATAACGTCATCCCGTTTCGCCATCTGAATTGCTTTTTTTATCGCTTCAAAACGATCCATCTCGACCACAGCATGCAGGGGATCTGCGAACCCTTTTAAAATATCAGAGATTATGTGTTCAGGATTTTCATTTCTAGGATTATCATTCGTAACGATGACAGCATCGGATAATTCTTCTGCCACCCTTCCCATAAGAGGCCTTTTAGAGATGTCGCGGTTCCCCCCGCATCCAAAAACTGTGATCAACCGCCCCTTTGTAAATTCCTTCAATGTGACAAGCACATTGCGCAAAGAATCGTCGCTATGGGCGTAATCGACGTAGATCGGCAATCCCTTTTTGTTTGGCACCCGCTCAAGGCGGCCAGGAACTTTAGAAAAGCTTTCAAGGGCGGCTACAATCTGCTGCATTGGGATACCAAGGACAATCCCTACACTGATCGCAGCAAGACAATTATAGACATTGAACCGTCCTACCAAAGGACAGGAAAAAGGGACCTGGCTCCCCTCGTAATCCAGATCAAAGTGAATGCTCTTATCATCCAGGACAATGTTCGATGCCATCACATCGGCCTTGTTTGTAATACCGTAGGTCAAATGCCCTGTTTTGCATCCCTCGAGCATCGCCTTGGACCAGGGGCTGTCATTGTTGACGATCGCCTTTTTTGGGCCTTTTTTGTGTGAGGATGAGCTTAAGGAAGAAAAGAGTTTGGCCTTTGCCGCCGCATACTCATTGAAACTTTTATGATAGTCCAAATGATCGAGCGTCAGGTTTGTAAAAATTGCAATGTCAAAGTCAAGGTTCGCAACCCTTCCCTGGTCGAGCCCGTGAGAAGTGACCTCCATGCATGCCGCCCGGTTTTGGTTCAGCCGCATATCATGTAAAAACTTGTAGTTGGTCAAGACATCAGGCGTAGTCCTCGTCGAAGGCAGGTAATTATTTCCTATGATCGCCTCGATCGTCCCGATAAGACCGCAGGAAACTCCGCATGAGTCCAGCAAGTGTTTGACAAGATAGGAGGTCGTTGTTTTCCCATTTGTTCCTGTGATTCCGATTAGGAATAGCTCCTTGTCGGGAGACTGGTAGTAGGCCTCAGCAATATACGGCTCGATCTCCGCAACACTCGGATGGATGATTTGGACAACATCCTTTAAAAACGGATCATAGATATCGCTTGCGACGGCGACAGCTCCTGATGCAACAGCTTCCGGTATGAATTTTGCGCCATCAGACGTAAACCCCTTTTTAGCCAGGTAAAGGTTTCCCGGCGCGACAAACTTTGAATTCGAGCTGATCCCTGTAATCTCAACTTCTTTTGAACCTTTTATCGTATATCCAGAAACGTTCTTTAAGATTTTTTTTAATTTCATGCTTCGTTCCACTGCCGGTAAAGTTCTGTTAGTTCTTTGCTTTTTTCCAGCCAATCGGCCTTTTTAGGATCATAGCGGGGATCCCCCGGAGGATACCCATAAGGATCGTCTGGTGTCACTCCTAGATAGCGAAGAGTGCGAGTTGCAATCTCACGAAAACAGGGCGCCGCGCAATTGCCTCCCATTTGCATCTTTCCAATGCCGGGAATGAATTGCACTTTGGGCTCGTCGATAGCGACCAGGAGGACGAACCTTGCATCTTTCGCAGGTGCAAAACCGATAAATGTGGAAAAATTCGTGCTCTTGCAGTACTGGCCATTCACAATCTTTTCCGAAGTACCCGTCTTGCCCACCTCCGTATAACCGTAAATATCCCCTTTTGAGGCCGTGCCTCCAGGCTTGGTCGTGTACTTCATTGCGGGAATGATCTCTTTAATAATTGAAGGATCTAAAATTCGCCTAAAGCTGTTTACCCGTTTTTCGTCCGTATTGTCAAGGAGTATTTCTTGAGTGCCATCGCTTCTATTTTTCACAATTTTTCGCACAAGCGTCGGGTTCACTTCGATCCCGCCGTTCGCAATGGCAGAATACGCTTTGAGCATATGGATGCTGTTGACCTGGATATTATAGCCCATTGCCAATGAAAAAGGTGTCGGGACCGACCATTCCAGGTGCCCGCTCTTATGCTTTTTTCCAGGGGTCGGCACAAGCCCTCCGCTCTCGGATGGGAGCTCGATCCCTGTCTTCTTCCCGAAGCCGAGCCCTTCGCAGAGGATCCCCCGGTACCATGCCTCTCCGAGGTTGTCCACCATCCTCTGAGCTAGCCTTGCAACATAGATGTTGGAGGATTTTTGGATGGCAGTTTGCATGTTGTGGTATCTGGTTTTTTTAATGTCGGTGATGGGTTTGCTGCGCCCGGGAAAGCGGCCATCTGCCACAGCCATCTTTTCCTTTGGGTCAAAAATGGGCTTTTTTCCATTTTTCTTCTGCTCAACATTGGCTTGGAGTGCAAGAACCATCGTAATGGGCTTAAAAGTTGATCCCGGTTCATACGCGTTCGTCACTGCCTTCACCTTGGTCTCTTCAAGTAAAGAGGGATCATTAAAATAATGGGCGTAATCAGAGGGGTGGAAAAATGGGTACTGGGCAAGAGCTAAGACCTCCCCTGTCGCCGGGTCCATCATCACAGCCCAGCCCCCTTTTGCCTCCGATCTCTTGACAGCCTTCTCAACCTCCTCTTCTGCGATGGCCTGAATGTAATGGTTGATCGTAAGATAGACATCCGCTCCATTTTCCGGCGAGGCTAGGACTTTTCCAATATCCATTGCGTGCCTTGGCGAGCGAAGAAGAACTCTTTTTCCTTCCTTGCCCTGCAAATAGGAATTAAAGACAAGCTCAAGTCCTCCAGTGGGAATATTCTGTCCTGTCAGCTGGTCTTTGTCGTCCCGGACGGTATGGAGGACTTGGCCTAGGAGTTTTCCAAATGGGTAGGACCGTTTATAGTCTTCAATAAAGAATAGGGCATTCCTCGGGATTTTGTTTTTTGAAGAGAAAGGGCGCCACCATTCCTCGATCGTTTCCTTTAACTCTTTTTCCAGCCATACGGCCACTTTGCGGCTCCTCAGCTTTTTGTCAAACTGCTCGCGTAACATCCTCTTTTCTTTTTGATTGTCATGGATCTTTAGGAACTTCGCCACCTGCTCGCTCATATAATCGCGAAGCCTCTCTGGAATCGCTTCGGGGTCGATATACAGATGGAACTTTGGAACGTCGATGACGAGGGGCTGCGGGTACTCGGGGTGTCCGAGCTTGACCGAGGTGTTGGAATAAAACAGCCCTCTTTTACCAGGATCTTTGACGATGAACTGATGCTGGGCCTGCGCTTTTTTCGCCCACTTTTCCCCTTCGACAATTTGGATGCGGTAAAATTGGATGATGAGCAAACTAAACAGGACAAAAATAAAAACGGCTACGGAAATTAACCGTTTGCGGTCTGATAGATCAGGTGAGCCAAGGGGAGGGTTAGACATTTTTGCATTACTGCTTTGCGCCCAAAGCTAAAGAAGTCCTTACTTTCGCTGGCATATCAAGAGCTTGTTCGGCGCTCTCTGGCATGATCTTCCCTTCTTGCAGTACAAGGATCTCTTCCACAAGCGGGTGTTTCAGATGACAAAATTCGCTATGACGAGCAAGTTCCATTAGGTGGCCCGGATTT
>JASHWM010000193.1 GCA_030044075.1 Candidatus Rhabdochlamydia sp.
GTCCCTTCTTTGGTAAACCAATGGTCTGCAAACCCAAGCAGTTGGGGATTTGAGGCCTTCTTTTTAGCTGTACCCCACTCATCTTGAAGAAGCCCTCTGCATTTTTGTTCCATTTTTTGATAATAACGCTCGATTTGCTGTTGATAATTTGGAAGACTTTGCAGATATTCAGGGCTCTCTGATGCAAATATCATAGAAAGACCATGGCCCAGATGGGGTTTGGAATCTTTTACAATCCTCATAAGGTTTGGTAGGGAGAGTTCTTCGCTTTCATTCTCGGCCATGGGCTGCTGAAGTTGCAATCGAACGCCCTCTCTTCCCGCTCTTGTGAACTCTTCGATGGAACTTGTAAGGGCCCTGGCGATCGCCTGGAGATGGGTTTTTGAAGATCCTTCGAGAATTTTTACGATCATTTTAAGTTTGCGATAGTCCTGGCCAAGGGTGGAATCAAAGAGGGACTTATACAACTTCTCCGAGGTTTCCCCTTTGGTCCCGGTATTGGCATATTGATGGACAACATCAAGAAGTTCTACAAATTGCTCTGGCTTGAATTTCTTAAGATCAGGAAAACCTGTCAGATCCTTTGCAGCAGGATCGCTAAGATGGGCATATGCCATTTGGATAAGGGCAAATTGCACCTCTAAAGAAAGATTGAGGCTGCCATCACTTCCATACCTAGACGAAGCAAACTCTATAATGCTGCGGTTCGGGGCGTGATGTTTTGCATCATTCCAGAGTTTTTGAACAAAAGAAGGCTCCTTTCCGATCAGTCCATTTGTAAAGTCGTCCACTTTTTTAACAAGCTGCTGTCCATCTGCTTGTAGAGATGCATTTGCCTCAACTTGCTCTCTTACGTATTCTTTAATGCGGTCGTTGAAATCGTGTGCATCCGTCCATGAAGGGAGTCTTGATTTGACAACGGTATCAAAGCATTGGCCCATTCTTACAAAAGTGGATTCTTGGTCATTGCAAGGCAAACTGAAAACTTTGTAGTCAGCAGTCAAAGAACATCTTGGGTTCCCATGTAATATGGAAAGTGTTTTGCTGAGCTGCTGTAAATTAGCTGGGACTTGTTGAAAAATGATTTTACCTTTAGGGACGATGATAGCCATAATTTTCCTCTAATTACTATAATTAATATGCGGGAATTATAACAGAGTTTCTGATTAATTCAAATGAACGGTTATTTTTATTATTTTTTCCACATGAAAAAAACTTTTTATGAATAGTATTAAAAATAGTTTTACTAACATCTTCTGTGGATGTAGCCTTTATTTTTAAAACTCTATTTCAATCAAAAAGATTTTCGAAAAATATGAAAAAATGTTTTGCATTTAAGTTTGATTAGTTTTTTAATTAAGTTGATTTGTATAGAATTTGTTTTTTTACTAGAATCCTAATCCCAAAAAAACAGGTCCAGGGAATTTATGCAGATACAAGGGAAAGCGCTGTACAATCTTTTACGACACAATTGGCTGAGGAATCCTGCCATGACGATAGAGCCTTGGAAAGTGGAGGATTACAGGCAAATCCCATTAAAAGAACTCTGGAAAAGGCTCCATGAGATCGGCATCGACCTTGATGAAAAGCGGTTTTTAGTGTTTGCGGAAAACTGCGAAAGCCCCGAAGAGCTGACAGAATGCCTATGGCTTAAAGAGAGCGATGTAGAAGGGGAAGACCGCCTGTACCTGATCATCTTCGAGCTATGGAGGAGGATCCTTTCAAAAAAACAGACGCTGTCTCTTTTTTGCGATGAGTTCGACCACCGCATTGACCGTTATCTGGAAAATCCCGAAGAAGTCGATGAACTTTTGCAGGAGTCTTTTGTAGAGCTCGAGGATGTTCTGGACCAAAACACCGATGAGGGAAGGGACCCGAAAGATACGTTCCTTTTAGTCTCCCACTACTGCGCCCACGACCTGGAAAGTTTTCTCTATGACTACATCGCGCAGCAGATCGATAAAAATAATGACCTCTATGCTTCGGAGCTCCTCGACGGGTTTTATGAGTATGTCCAGGAACAAAAATGGTTTGATTTTTTAAGGATCCGTCTATTTTTCATGACAGATTCCGCTCAAGGCTCGGTCATTCTTCGCCGTTTGATCGAACAGGTCCAAGAAGACCCAGAACTTGATCTCCTCCTCGAGATTGCAGATTTTCTTCTCGTCAAAGAAGAGCCGGAGCTATTTTTCCAGGCGATGGTCCAGGCGTGCAAGCTCATCGAATGCGAAGAAGATTTTCATGAGGTGGCCCTGATCTTGGCGGACTATTTTCAGTCCCATAGCCGCCCTGAAGCGAAGGCCCTTCGCGACATCCATGAAAAAAGGTCTTCCTATTCTCCCGAAGAACAGGTGTCTGCTTCAGATATCGACTTTTTATTTGTGCAAAACCTTCTTACAAAGGAATATTCTTTAGCGGGACGGAAAGATGCGAGCGATCTGATCTAAGTTAATTTTCCAGATAGCGTTTTAGGTACTTTTTTGTAAGCTCGGGATATTTTTTCTTTACAATATCATCGAGGGACGTTTTTTGTTTGGAGGTAAACTTGCTGCTGAAAAATTTCTGGTCCTCGCCCTTAGTAAAAGATTGGGAGCTTCCAAGGCGCATATAGTAGTCGAGGAGCTTTTCTTTGTGTTCAGGAAGGTGTGCGATAAATTCAGATAAGTTGCAGGGCCTGTTTACGAACTTGCAGAGCTTTGCTAAGGTTTCTTTTGGTCTTTCCATCAAATCTTCATAATACAAAAGCAGCTTCTTTCCCTGATATTGGTCGAACACCTCAAGATTTGTGAAATAGACGTTCTCTGTTAATTTAATCCTTTTTTCCATCTTCATAAAAACAAGGCTTGGACTTTCTCTAGCAAGGTCGGAAGCTATGCACTCTTTATAGTTGCGCAAGATCAGGACCAAGGGGCCAGAGAGGTTGGTGATGTCTTTAAGATGATGGATTTTTATGAAGACCGGATTGGAGTAATCAACACCGATAGGAAGATAATTGTCGATCGGTGCATTAAAAGGACCGTCGATAAGCTTATATAGGGCCTCCCTGTTCTTATAGGGCAGGGCGCCGTTATATGACCCGCCTCCCGGCCCGATCGTGGGGCATTTAAAAAGGTATTCAATGCAATATCGGACCCAAGTGTTCCCTGAGCGTTTGTATGAGGCCAGGTTATAATGGTCTTCATCGCTATGAAGGCCTGCAAAAGAAAAGAGCAGCGCGAGTAGGAGGAGAAAACGTTTGGCCATTTGGTGCCTATTCCTTATAGGGTCGCGATCGGAATGGGACAAAAATCAAGGTAGTCGCAAGAGGTAAGAATATAGGTAATCCCTTTTTTTTCTCCAAACATCGATTTGTTTTTTTTCAGGTTGTGCAAATGGCCGAAAATACAATATTGGACCCGGTATTTTTCGAGGATCTCTGAAGCTTTTGAAGGCAGAAGATCCGCGCTGATAGGCGGATAGTGGGTCATCGCTATCCTGAGAGATGCGTCTTTGTCCAGTTTTGATAGGCTCATCTCCAGCCTTTGCAGGTCCCGATGGAAAATTTTCTCATTGTCAACGCCTTCCTCTTTTTCCTTTGCCTTGGGGTTTTCTTGAAATTCAATGAACTCTTCAAAAGAATATTCGGGCGTGTCCCAAAGCCTTGCGCCTCCAATCGTAGCCCCATGCCAGGTGAATGCGTCATTCTGCAGAAAATGGATGGAAGGGGGCATCACAGCCTTCATCTTCGTCTGGGAGTCCCACCAGTAGTCGTGGTTTCCCCGGACCATCAGTTTTGTCCCGGGAAGTTTGTCGATCCATTCCAGATCGATGAGGGCTTCTTTAAGCCGCATCGCCCAGGAAATGTCGCCTGCGATCAAGACGAGGTCGTCCTCCGCAATGAGGTCCTTCCAATTTTTTTCAATTTTTTCGGAGTAGTTCTTCCATATAGGGCCGAAGAACTCCATGCTTTTGCTAGGAGTGCTAAAGGATAGATGAAGGTCGGCTATTGCCCAAATCCGCATGATAACTTAAATCCTGATGGGAGTTTCGTACCCGGTGTTACGATGATAATACCATCGCGAATAAAAATCCCATTTCCATCAAAATTTTGAATATTTTTTTCATTGAGCAGGGTGACATCATCGCCAATCTCTGTATTTTCATCGATGATCGCCTTGTGGATTTTGCATCTTTTCCCGACGCGGTGCGGGCCATTGTCATGGTTCCCGATGAGGATTGTGCTAGTAATT
>JASHWM010000194.1 GCA_030044075.1 Candidatus Rhabdochlamydia sp.
AGCCTTCAGTGAACGAAAGCAGACCAATAGCTGTTGTATTGATGATAGTATTGTCATTGATCCCCATATCAAGGGTTGAGTTCCCAGTTGCAATAGGAAATATGCCATGGCGATTGGCCTCGAGTTCATTGGAAGAAATTGTAATATTTGCTACAGCGTAGTTTTGCATCTCTACAAAGATCCCTGTATCTCTTAGATTTGTCATCTGGTTGTTTCGGATCAGTGAATTATGGGTGGGTGTATTGGTCGATGAAGGAGTAAGGTTAAAGGCCTGCAAGTTGAAACCGGTATCGAACAGGTTGATGGAATTGCCCGTAATGACAGAATTGATGGTCGTATTTTCTACTGCATTGAGCAAGACTGCGTTGTTAAAAGTGCTACCAGTGCCTGCAAAGGTATTGTTTGTAATAAAAGCTTGGAGGTTTCCGTTCGTGGTTTGAATGGTGATGGCATTTCCATCTACGCTAATGGCAATGTCATTATTTGAAATTGTCGCGGTCCCTGTCAGGTTAATCAGGGTAATGGCAGACGCTTCACCATGTCCATTTATCGTATTATTTTTAATGGTGAGGCCGTTGGTGGTGCTTCCTGAAGATGAAATGCAGGGCACAGTGCCTGGTGCTGATATTGCGGTAAGGCTTAGGCCCGAAATGATATTGTCGTTCCCAACATTTACAACGCCTAGGTTCATATTCGCAGCGAGGTTCGGAAGGCCCGTCGCTTGAGCAGGGATTGTGATCCTTCCTAGTGTCGTTTGGATCGTTTGAGGAATGCCCGCTCCGAGCATTTGCTGGTTGTCAAGGAGAAGGAATGGCAGGACTGTGGCAGTAAGCCCAGTAGAGGTGCCGTCGCCGGGGAAAATATAGATAATGTCGCTTGGTTTTGCTGCGCTTAAGGCATCCTGGAGAGTTGCGAAGGGATCTTCAAAAGTTCCTCCGGAAATACCGGTAAGAGGGCTTGCCATCAGGCTTACGCCTAAGTTCGTATTGTCGACAAACCAGAACATATAGGGGTTTTGGGTCATTGGATCGATGGCAGGAGAAATTGTCTCAAAAGCTGTTTTCCTGCGGAAGCGGTCGATCACAACGATCTCTTGCTTGGCCACGTCCTGGACAAGGCGCTGGTTTAGTAAGTAGGCAGTATCGCAGCTTGAAAAAGTTTTTGCTTCATGCAGCTTCGTCCGCCTTCCAAAAGGAATATTTACGCTGATCTGGCCTTGGATGATCTCATGAAAACGGTTGTCATAAGAGTTCATCGCTTGGAGTGTGAGGTAGTCGAAGATCGTAACAGCAAACCTTGCCTTGCCGCCAAAAGCATGTTTGTTCTCAAAGCGGAAATAGTAAGGCCCGGCAGCTAGGAGCATGCCGAAGTTTTTACTGTCAAAAAAATGATAGCCAGCTTCCATATCGCCGCCTTTCATGGCATAAGCAATTTTTCCCTCTTTTGTGAAGGACTGGCGAAGAAGGGCATAATGGTCATTGAACTCAAAAAATTTAGCAGAGGTTGCAGTTTCTTTTACATCGTAGAGCTTACTCGTCTTTCTTCCCACAGGCATATAGCCGTTTGCCCGGATTTCCCATCGCGGGTGCAATGCCTCAAACCCTGCCGACACCTGGTTGTAGTGCTGATGCTTTGTATTCCGGTAATCATAGTAGGCATTTCCTCCAAGGACCCAACAACCAAGGACTCCCCTCAGCCCAAAACCTGCGTTCGCAGCCATTTTCCCATCGTCAAAGATATGACCTCTTAGGTCGACAAAAGGCAATACGGAAAGACTGTCCGGCGATGGTGCAAAAAAGCCCGTGAGGGATGTGTAACCGTTATTATAACCAATCCCTCTTCCTTCCGTATGTCGGATGGAGACCCGCATGGGGCGGGGCCCTGTTTCGTTTTCCTCCGCGAGCAAACAAGAAGAAAAAAGACATGCAGAACAAAAAAATCCGAAAAGAGAAAGGTTGCGCGGTCTCATCAATAGGCTCCTTTTTTTGGGACACTAGCAAAATTAATTCAAATTGAAAAGAGTATTTAACTTTGCGGCTTATGAACGAATTGGCCTCTTCCTACTGTCAAAAATTATTTGATGTAAAGCCGTTTTACTTTAACGGTTTCTTCCGTTAAAATTTCCATAATCCTGGAAAAAAATGACAAAAAAATACTTAGTAAAAAATCCACTTTTATTAGCGTTTTTATTTTTTTGCGATTTTTTGTGCACTTTCGCGCCGAAAAAAAGAACATCGGTTACGCCAAGGCGGATCCTTCTTTCAAATCTTGCCCACCTTGGCGATGTTGTCCTTTCGACAGCGGTTTTTCAAGCGATCAAAGAAAAATACCCTGAAAGCCAGATCGGTTTTTTGGGTGCAAGCGCATCCGAGATCATCCTTCAGGACCACCCTTTGATCGACTTTGTCCACATCATCGATCATTGGAAGCTGAACCGCTCTAGCGAGCCTTTCTTAAAAAAGGTTCTTAAATACATTCTTCAAAGGCGAAAAGCTGCTCGTGAGATTAGAAAACAAAAGTATGATGTTGCCATAGACCTTTATCCCTATTTTCCCAACACATCCCTTCTTTTTTGGCAGGCCAAGATCCCTGTAAGGATCGGGTATGAGAGCGGCGGGCTTGGCAAGCTTTTTACACATCCCCACACCTGGAAAGAGCAGCATGTGATCTTGGCCCATCTAGACCTTCTCAAAGATGTAGACATCGCAAGTCCTTTGGAGCTTCCCTCGCCAAACCTATTGAAATATCATCCGATAAGAAGGCTCGGGTCCCCCTTTTTAGATGAGGGATATGTTGTCATCCACATGGGAAGTGCTTTGAAGGCAAAAGAGTGGCCGCTTGAAAAGTGGGCGGAAGTTGTCAGCATCCTTTCAGAGAAAAAAGTGCCCATCGTATTTACCGGAAGGGGGAAGAGGGAAAAAGACCGGATCCATAAAATCCTTGCAAAAGCACCCTATGGCGTCGACCTTTCCGATCTGTTGAACTGGAAGGAATTTTGCGGAATTATTGCGGGAGCAAAGGTCCTTGTCGGAGTGGACTCTGTCGCAGGGCATATTGCAAGCGCCTATAAGGTCCCCACCATCGTGATATATACGGGGATCAACTCGATAGAGATGTGGAAGCCCGTTGGCCTCAAAGATGCCTTTACATCGCGTGTTCCCTGCTCCCCCTGCCACCGCAAACATGGCTGTCTTCATATGACATGCATACGCAGTGTTGATACGGCAAAGGTCGCAGAAAAAGTTCTCCAATATTGGAACAAATCATGAAAATTGCTGTTCACGCCCAGGTTCTGAGTGAAAAAAACCTCCCGGGAATTGGGTATTATACCTACCATCTCCTTGACGCCCTTTTAAAGGTCGACAAAAAAAACGAGTACGACCTCATTTCCCAAAGTCCTTTAAGCCATCATTTTGTTCATGAAAATGTTTCACATACCTGCATTCCAAGGCAGAGGGGGTTCTCATACTTTGGTTTTCCAAGGACTGCAAAACAGCTCGGCTGCGACCTTGCCTTCTATCCCAAAGAGGTCGTCCCCTTTGGCTCCAAGATGCCTGTTGTCGTTTCAGCGTTCGATTTATATTACCTTAAGTGCGGCACCGCGATCCGCAAGGAAGTTCCTTTTTCTGCACTTCTGCACTACCTGCTTGCGGCAAAGGTCCATTTGCGGCGTGCAAAGAAGGTCCTTGCCATCTCTGAGGACACAAAACAAGATCTGATGGAAATTGCAAAAGTCCCCGAAGAAAAAATTGTTGTCACACCTCTTGGATATGACCCTGAACTTTTTAAAAAGTATAGCTTGCCTGAACTTGAAGGCATCAAAGCAAAATACAATTTGCAGAGGCCTTATTTCATCAATACCAGCAGCCTCTGGTGGGCAAGAAAGAATATCCTTCGTCTGATAGAGGCGTTTGCTCTTTTTAAAAAGGAATCCAAAGATCCTTATCAGCTTGTCATTACAGGAAAAAAAGGCCCCTCCTACAATGAAATGCTCTCGCTCATTAGAAAGCATCACATGCAGAATGATGTCCTTCTTTTTGAATACGTGCCCAGGATCGACCTTCCGCTGCTCCTCCAGGCTTCCCACGGCCTTGTATTTCCCTCTCTTCACGAAGGCTTCGGCCTTCCGATCATTGAAGCGATGGGCGTTGGCTGCCCCGTGGTCACATCAAATGTTTCTGCAACGTTGGAAGTAGCGCAAGGTGCAGCGCTCCTTGTCGACCCTTTTTCTGTTGATGAGATCCAGGAAGCGATGTCCAAGTTCTCTCAAGAGAGCATTCGAAACAAGTTTTGTGAAAAAGGCCTCACGCGCTCTAAAGAGTTTTCTTGGGAAAAGACCGCCCGCAAAACACTTGAGGCATGGGAAAGTCTCTAATGCTCAAAAAAAATGTCCTCGCAAACTTTTTGGGGAGAAGCTGGACAGCCGTATTGCACCTTGCCTTTACTCCGGTGTATATCAAGCTTCTTGGCCTAGAGGCGTTCGGCCTTGTTGGTTTTTTTAACACGGTCATTGCCTTGGCAGGGCTTTTCGACTTTGGGCTCAGCTCTAGCCTGCAAAGAGAACTCCCAAGGGCCCAGGTGTCAAAAAATCCTAATGATGCAAGAAATATCGCGCGCGCTATCGAGATCGTCTACTGGCTCATTGCTCTCTGTCTGGCCATCGCCATGTTTTTTCTCGCTCCTTTTCTTTCTCATACGTGGTTTGGATCTCATCAAATTGCTTCTAGCGACCTTGAAGAGAGCATTCGGCTCATGGGAGTTGCCCTTTGCATGCAGTGGCCCTTTTTTCTTTATTCAGGAGGACTTCTTGGCCTTCAAAAGCAGATGCGCTCTAATATCTCGATGATGATTTTTTATACTGTGCGCTTCGCTGGTGCTGCCATCGTTTTACAGTTTGCGGCTACTCCTCAAGCATTTTTCTTATGGCAAGCATCTGTTGGCATCCTCCAGAGTCTTGCCTTTGCCATCCTTTTTTGGAATGCCATGCCAAAAGCGGAAGAGAAGTCCAGGTTTGCCCTTTCACACCTGAAGCAGATCAAACATTTTGCTTTGGGGATGAGCGGGATTGCCCTCAGCGGCCTTCTTTTGACGCAAGCGGATAAGGTGATCCTCAGCAAGACCGTTTCCCTTCAGGATTTTGGATGCTACTGTCTTGCAGTCTCCTGCGCGAATGGTCTTTATTGCATCATCTCTCCGATCTTCTCCGCCTTCTTTCCTAAATTCTCTGAAATGGTCGCTGCAGCAAGCAGCGAGACGATCGCATTATACCACAAAAGTTCCAAATGGATGAGCGCGCTTCTTCTGCCGATAGGAACTGTCCTTTGTCTTTTTGCCAAAGAGGTCCTCTATCTCTGGACGCAAAATCCTCTTATTGCAGAAAAAGCAGCGCCTCTTCTAAGCGTCCTTGCCTTTGCAATTATCCTTCATGGCCTTGTGCATATTCCTTATGCCCTCCAGCTAGCCCATGGTTGGACATCTCTGACTGTTGTTCAAAACTGTGTTGCGGGCGTTGTCTTGATCCCCGCCACTTTTTTTCTCTCACAAAAAATTGGGGTCATGGGAGGTGTCTGGATGGTGCTTTCCATCAATATCGCCTACTTCACTATCGGAATTTTCTTATTCCACAAACGCTTTTATCCAAATGAAACAGGAAAGTGGTATCGGGAAGATGTATTTATCCCGTGGGCAGCGTCGCTCATCATTCCACTTCTTGCGAGGGTTTTTGTGCCTTTGGACAATTTTTCCTCTTTTTCTTTGGCGGTCTTTTTAGTTCTTCTCACTACATTGAGCGGAGCGTCTTCTGCAACCCTTGCTTTCAGGTCAGAAACTCTTCAAAAGGTATTTTTAGTAAAAAAATCCTGAATCCATAAAATTATTCCTTTATCGGAAAGGAAACAAAATCAGTGATTTGAAGTTGCATTAAACAAAAACACCTTGTAAAATCTAAATCAGACTTAAAAAATACAAGGTATTTTTAATGAAGAGGCCTAAGTATCTAAAACACATAGTGATGAATTTTAGGGTCCATCCAGCTGTAGCGATCCTTGGGCCTCGCCAGGTGGGAAAAACGACTTTGGCAAGGATGTTTTTGGAGCAGAATTATCCAACAAATTTTCATTTTTTTGATCTTGAGAATCCTTTGGACCTCGCAAGGTTGGAAAATCCCATGCTTACGCTCTCAAAGCTTTCCGATACTTTGATCGTGATCGATGAAATTCAACGTTTGCCCGAACTGTTCCCGGTGATTCGTGTATTGATCGATGAAAAGGAAAAAAAAAGAAAATTTCTCATTTTAGGAAGCGCATCAAGAGATCTGATTCGCCAGTCTTCCGAGACTTTAGCAGGAAGGATCGGGTACTTGGAGTTAATGCCATTTTCGCTTGATGAGGTCGATGATGAAAGTGAAACTTTATGGCTCAGAGGGGGCTTTCCGCTTTCTTATTTGGCGAGCAGTGAAGATGACAGCTTTCTTTGGAGGCAATCCTACATTGCTACATTTCTTGAAAGGGACATTCCCAATTTAGGCTTTCAGATACCTCCACAGCAAATGAGGAGGTTCTGGTTGATGCTTGTTCATTATCACGGCCAAATATTCAATGCAAGCGAACTAGGAAAGTCTCTAGGTATTTCAGGTCACATGGTCCGTAAGTATCTCGATATTTTATCCGGAACTTTTATGGTTCGCACGCTTCTTCCATGGCATGAGAATTTGGAAAAAAGACAAGTTAAATCGCCAAAAATTTATTTTCGTGATAGCGGGATTTTGCATGCTTTGATTGGGATCCGAAATCAAGCGGAGATGTCCATTTATCCTAAAATGGGTTCTTTTTGGGAGGGATTTTCTTTAGAAGAAATCATTCGGGAATCGGGGGCTTCCGCGGAAGAGTGTTATTTTTGGGCAACACAATCAAAAGCAGAGTTAGATTTGCTCATCCTCAAAAATGGAAAGCGAACGGGATACGAATTTAAATATACCGATCGTCCTAAAATAACTCCTTCTATGAAAATTGCTTGCGAAGATTTACAATTGGACCATCTCTATGTGGTTTATCCAGGAGCGCTTGAGTTCTCTCTTTCTGAAAAAATCACAGCGCGAGGCCTGACTTATACTAAAAAATAATTTTAATAATTTGTCGAATTCTCTGTTTTGACGGCTTACATCTGAAAAAACCTATTTTTTCTCTCAAAAAAATTTGAAGAGTGTATAATAGAGTGCTTTTCTAAAAATAAGAAAATAGAAATGGACTACAGGGTTTTTAAAAATATTCTTGATATTTCGTCGCCATTTAAGGGGATCCTTTTAGATGCCTACGGAGTATTCTGGGCGGGCAATAGCACAGGGCTTATCGCGGGCGCAAAAGAGACGATGGAGCAGCTTGTGTCAAGCGGCAAGGTTGTTGGGGTCTTGTCAAATTCGACAGCGCCTTCTTTAAAAGAGATCGAAAAACTGCAGCGCCACGGCCTTCTTAAGGGAATACACTTTCATTTTATGAACACCTCCGGCGATGTTGCGAAAACCGTTTTGCAAAATGAAAAGCTCCCTTTTCCAACACCAAGGAAAAAGTTTTGGCTGCTCGGAGAGGTCCATCCCAAGTTTTCTTCCCATCTGCCGGTTTTTGAGCGATCTTCCTACTTGGAGACAAGGGATATCAACGAAGCTGATTTCATTTATGTCTCGATTCCTCATATCAATGGAGAAGACCAGGTCGATCCAAGCGTATTTCGAGAGGAGGTCAGAGCACTTGTTTCATCAAAGCTGCCGATGGTCTGTACGAACCCTGACCAGTTTGCTCACGAAGGAAGCCCGCCAAGGGCAGTTGTCCGCCAGGGAAGCATTGCTGAGATCTATAAAGAATCTGGCGGGGCTGTCCATTATATTGGAAAACCTTCCAATCTTGCTTATGCAGCATCGATGGAGGAGTTTTTGATCCGTGGTGTCCCTGATAAAAAAGAAGTGCTCATGGTCGGAGATACACCAGAGACCGATATCCGGGGAGCAAAAAATTTTGGAATGCCTTCTGCGCTTTTAACAAAGACAGGCATTATGGCAGACCGCACTTCACATATGGGGCTTGATTCTGTCCTAAAGAGGTTTCCAGCATCAGATATTCCCGATTATTTTATTGAGAGGCTTGCACAAGATGGAATTTGAACTACACCCAAACCTAGCGAAAAAAGCCTTTGTGATCGACTTGCCCTTATGCAGGGTCCTTTTTGAAGATGACGAGAACTATCCTTGGGTTTTTCTTGTCCCAAGAAGAGCAAACATCGCCCGGATCATGGACCTTTCGCTAGACGATCAGCTCCAGTTGACCAAAGAAGTGGATGCCGCTCAAAAGATCCTTTGGAAAGAGTTTTCTCCCTCCCAGCTCAATGTTGCCGCCATCGGCAATAAAACCCCCCAGCTTCATGTCCATGTGATTGCCCGGTATACTTCAGACCCTGCCTGGCCGGGGACGGTCTGGGACCACCCCGTCCGCTCCAAATACCCCCCAGAGAAAAAAGCTGAACTCATTGATATTCTTAAGCTTAAGTTTAGTTTAGTTTCTTTTTAATTATCGAATTAATTAAAATATTTTTTATTTTTGTTTTTATTAATTAATAATTTATAATTATTGATTATTTTAAATAAAATAGGAAAAATTAATTATGTTTTCTCCATTGCCTAAAATAGGTCAAGGTTCTGTTACTACCACAGAAACTAAAGACACATTATGGAATAATACTAAAAAATCTTCTTTGCCAAATAGTGGACTACTTGGGTATTGCGAATATTGGTATGGGAAAGGAAGCAAAAATACCATTTCTTCGGAAGTGAGAGCAGTGCTCGTCCAGGTTGCTTCTTGCCAGCAGGATGAAGTCGTTGACAAGTCGGTTTATGAGGATCTAAATGCGGAACAGATCTAT
>JASHWM010000195.1 GCA_030044075.1 Candidatus Rhabdochlamydia sp.
CTTTGGTCTTTGAAATGGCCAAGGGCCATGACGCAGGCTTCTTGCTCAGCTAAGTTTTGATGGGAGCTGTGGGTGCGGATCAGGGCAAGGAGGTCGTCCCTGCCATGCCGCGCAGCGCTTAAAATGGCTTCGACGCGGACAGCTGGGTCCCTATCCTGAATGAGGTGTTTTAAGACGTCGATGGCATCGGACGTTCCAATGATCGCAAAAAACTCAGGGAAGATGAAACGGAAAAAAGGAGGGACCTTGTACATCAGCGCTTCCATCAGCCCCGCGGCGCTCCTGTGTTTACGTAAAGAGAGGAGATATCCGGCCTCGAGCCTTACGGGAAAATAATCGGATGCCATTGCCCTGATCAAAAGATCATCGGAGCGGTCGTCTTGCATCCTTCCCAGGTATTGGATCGATGCGATCTGGGTTTGCGGGTTTTTACTGGAAATGCCTGCTTCTAGGATATCAAGAGGGGTGGAAATTCCAGCAAGCCCTGCGCCGTAAATGCTTAGGAGCTGCACTTCGTCATCCAGGCTGCGGCACCCTTGCTCGAGCAGGATCGTCCCCATATGCTGGAGAGTTTCAAAGTCGTGCCTTCCGATCTGTTTTTTATAATCGAGGTACAGCTGGATCGACCGCTCGATTTCCTTTGATTGCATCAGGTAGGCAATATGATGTTTGTTGATAGGGGTTTTTTCCTCTGCAGCAAAACTGAGGGCTGCAAAAGTAGAGAGAAGGAGCGTTAACTTTTGAGATAGTCCCATAGATCGATCCCCATTTTTAAAAGTAGACTGCGAAGGGGATTCATCGGAAGTCCGAGGACGTTATAATAACAGCCTTCGATCCTCTTGACGATGACATTACCGCTGCCCTCTACGGAAAACCCGCCCGCTTTATCGGTATAAGCAAAATAAGAAAGATAAGAGACGATCTGCTTTTCTGTCAGGGGATGGAAAAGGACTCTTGTGTTTTCCGCCTCAGTAAAATAATCAGGGCCCTTCCTAATAGTGACAGATGTGATCACGTTATGCCACACACCGGCAAGTTCGGTGAGAAAAGAGACCGCTTCCTGAAGGTCTATAGGCTTGTTCAGGATCTTGCCGTTGATAAAGACGACAGTGTCGGCTGTGAGGATGGTCTCTTCAGGGAACTTTGCGCTGAGGGCTTCCGCTTTTTTTTGAGAAAGTTCGGAAGAATACTCTACTGGGTCTCCGCGAAAGGCAACGGTCTCTTCGGGAAACTTAGATGGGATCTGCTGAAAAGGGAGTGTAAAAAAACGTAAGATATCCCCCCGGCATTTTGAAGCTGACCCCAAAATCAATCGCATAGTTAACTGGCCTTTTTCTTGGTCTTTTTGCCATTGCCCGAAGTATCAGTAGAGGAATGGTCGATCCAGATCGGAGAGCTCCACGCCATATGCCCATCTTCTTGCGTAATGCGCAAGTAGTAGTAACAAAAAGAAACGGTCTCTTCCTGTGTTGGGAGGAGGCATTTGGAGAGGTGCTCGCTGTCATCGCACACAATATCAAAAGAATTTTCCTTCACAGAAAAAATCTTCCAAATGGTCCCATTTTTTATGATGGCGATCTCGCTTAACGGAGCTGTCCCGGAAATATACCCGGTAATGTGACGGTTATAGACAAGGCCTGGTTTTGCTTTTGTACTCAGTTCCGAGCCCATCCGCGCACCTGCGATGTTGAACCCCAGGACGATCCTTTCACCCGTAGTAGCATAGCACGAACGCTGGTAGAGGGCCTGGAAAAGAGATTCGCGCGTATGTTCGACGGAGATAATGGCAGTGAGCCCAGGGGAGTATTGAGCCTGGTCGTTTTCGAACAGGCCGGAAAAGACCCCTCTGTCATCAAGGCCTCCCGCAGTAAAACCAAAGCGGTGGTTTTGATTGAGTGCTTTTCTGATACTTCCGATGTCGGTCTCATTGATCCCCTCACCGTCCTCTGTTGCTATCGGGCGGGGATTTCCATCTTTTGCAAGACATTCGGAAGAGCCCCACGCGTTATAAATTTCAACAAGTCTTTCGTACTCTGGGACGATATCCTGAAAATTGGTCTGAAACCCTTTTGCCATGGTGAACGAGCAGATGGAAAGGAGTTCTTTGTTGCTGTAGCCTTTATAGATCTTGCGCAAGGTGTTGGACTTGGCATCTTTCCTTCTTAGGATAGGCTTGCTGTCTTTGGAATAGATGAGCTGTTTGAGGCCCTCTTCGGGATTGCCCCCATACCACTGCATTCCAAGAAAAGTGGAGAACCTGCCTTCCTCGTTGAACTCGGCAACCTGCTGTGTGATCAGCTTCCAGTCGTCATTTGTAGTTTCTTCGACGTTCTCAAAACAGGAGGTCCCGTAAAACGAGAGCCCTTTTTCGTCGCGGAACAGGCGAAGGCATTGTTCAACGCTCTCGCTCGAGTCGAACTTTTCTGACTCCCCATGGAGAGTGCCCCAATAAATGCTCATCTCCCCTTCTGCGAAGCAGCGGATCGGAGAGGAGAAAAATTTCTCCTTGGTCCTTGTGTTGAGCAGCTGGATCTTATAGATCCCTGTCTCATTAAAATAAAGGTTGGGCAAACTGATGAAACCGGTCTCTGGAACAAAAAGTTTCCAGTTCAGGTTCTCCCTGAGGTGTTCATAGCTCAGTTCGATCAACGTTCCTTCAGGGGCATTGGATGTGAGGTTGCTATACTCGTCCTCAAACCTTACGATGACATCGAACCTGCGGTTTTTCGTGACAAGAGAAGGAGCAATGACCTTGATGGTGTGAAGCTTGTTCCCTTTGATATCGACAGTAAAGACCTCAGGATCTCTAAAATCGCCTTTTCCTTTTGGATCGATATACAGGTAAAATGGCCGCCTTCTTTGGGTATAGGTCTGGGCCCTGTTCTCGTCTAGATGGATGATGATCGTCTCACCAGCTTTGATTTCTGAGGGGACTGTAAACACAAAACAGTCTGAAAAAGAGGTCTCGTCTTGCTCATAGGTCCCGGCAACGGTCTTTTTGTTTGGGAGCTCAAGATAGATGACATTGGACTTCTCTTTTGGCGAAGTGCTGGGAGTTTGCCAGTCAATATCTCTTCCGCGGCTTAGGAAGTCGAACCTTAAAAGAGCGCCTTTTGGCAAAGAGGAAGAGGTTGTGTAAGAAAACTTCCAATGATAGACTTGTCCTGCAAGGGCATGGTTGGGTTCAGAAACGCAAATCGAACGACGCATGAAATGACCTACTATATTAATCCTTAAGGAGAGAGTTTGCCTTAACAGGGATTGTTTGGCAAGAATTAGATCGGAGGATTTTTCTCCTGGGAAGGTGAAATCTTGATTTTATCGATAGAGCGCTCATCAGAGCTTAAAATTTCAAGGTCGAAGTAGTCGTGGTGGAGTTTCCATCCTTTGGGCGGTATCGTGCCCGCGCAATGGAAAATATAGCCTCCAATGGTGTCATATTCAGCGTTGTAG
>JASHWM010000196.1 GCA_030044075.1 Candidatus Rhabdochlamydia sp.
GGTTCAAAGGTTTGGTGGATGGAGCCGACATAGGTCGCTCCCACTTCAATATAAAGGACCTTGCCAAAGACCTTGCTCTCCAGCTGCGTGATCACCCTTTTGTTTTCTGCAAGGATCGAAGCATTTCGCTTTAGGGCAATGGGATTTACTGAGAAAAGCGGCCCAGGGATTGCTTTTGTTTGGGAAGGGACGCAGTCAAAAGGAAAATGGAAACGATGGTAATCAACAGGGCAAAGCCGCGCCAAGACCATCGATCCTTCCTTGTACTTTTCTGCAAGCTTGCCGTCTTGTAACAAATCAGGGATCGAAAACTTTTTCCCTTTGATGAAAAATCCATCTTCCTGTTGTACATCCGGATAGACCAAATATCTTGCATCAGCAGGAAGGACTGCTAGGTTGTCACCATTTGCGATCGGACGGACGCCGTTTTTCAGCTTTCTGATAAAGAAATCATTAAACGACTGAAAAGAGCCAACAGGATCGAGGAACTCGCTTTCATCAACATGAAATTTTTTCACAAAAGCAGCGACCTTGTGCTTGCTCAACCTGCTTTTTTGAAACATCCCATAAGCCCATGAAAAAAAGGGGACCTTGGAAAACAGGGGCAATAGGAAAAAAGAAAAAAACCGGCAAAGCCAGTTGGGCCCATAAAGAAGGTCTAAAAAAAACTGTCCGTATACCTTCTCTTTTTCTTTCCGTCCGCTTTTGCGGTCTATGTAATAGATGCTAGGCATGGTCAAGGTCTTTTTAGTGTATGTTTTTTGGAAATGGAGGAAAAGAACTGCAGCTCCTCAAGATATTGCTCTGAAAAAAGATATTCCATGTGATTTTCTGTAATTGATTTCCATAAAGAATCTGCTGCGGAGACCATTTTTGATGCAAAGGCTTTCGACTCATCTGCTAACATAAACAGTTCTTTTGCTTCCTGGAACTCACAAAGCTGCTGACGCAGAGTTTTTTGAATTTCAAGTTGTATTTTCGTTTGCACGATCAGTCGATCGATCACGGCAACCTCATTTTCTTCGGCGCCAAGAGATGAGAAAATCAAAAACATGCCAAAGAAAAAGGTTTTAAAATTTTTCATATTCCCTGAATCATGCCCGATAGACCAAGATTTGTCCAGCGAATCCACAATTTTCATTCTTAATGATTATTATAATTTTTTTTAATTTACCCTCATGCAAATTCTTTATTTTACAGTGAAGTTTATTTTGGAAAGAGGTAAAATAAACATCCCCAAGCTTGCCAGAAAACTTAAGATGGCTTAGCCTCTTGACTTGCACTGTAAGGATGCCCATATATGTTAGGATATTTAAAAAAATTGTTCGGCACAGAGCAAAGCCGCACTCTGAAAAAATATGCGAAGATCGTCCATGAGGTCGTTCGCCTCGAAGAAAAACTCCAACTCTTAAGCGATGAAGAACTTAGAAAAAAGACGCAAGAATTTCGAGAGAGGCTGCAGGCCGGCGAGTCCGTCGATTCCATTCTTCCTGAGGCTTATGCTGTCGTAAAAAACACATGCCGAAGGCTTTGCGGCATTGAGATCCACGTATCCGGCTATCGGCAAAGATGGGACATGATCCCATATGACGTTCAAATCCTCGGCGCGATCGCGATGCACTATGGCGCAATCGCCGAGATGCAGACCGGGGAAGGAAAGACGCTCACAGCATCGATGCCCCTGTACCTGAATGCCCTGACAGGAAAACCAACGCACCTCATTACAGTCAACGATTACCTTGCGGAAAGGGATTGCGAGTGGATTGGAACGATCTTCAAATGGCATGGGATGACGGTCAGTCCCCTGACCAACGCAACGCCCCCATCAGAGCGCAAAAAAGTCTACGCATCCGACATCGTGTATGGGACATCATCTGAATTCGGATTTGACTACTTGCGCGACAACTCCATGGCGCAAAGCAAGGATGAACAATGCCAAAGGGGCCATTATTTCGCGATCATCGACGAAGTGGACTCCATTTTGATCGACGAAGCGCGCACGCCCCTCATTATTTCTGGCCCTTCGGCCAATTCAAGGCAGATGTATGACGAGCTGAAAGACGACGTCGCCCAACTCGTCCGACTGCAAAGGGACCATTGCAACAAGCTTGCTACCGATGCAAAAAAACAGCTGGACCAATTCCAAAAACTGGATAGCGAACTTTCCGGTGAAGAAACTAAGTCTATGTCGAAAGAAGAGGAGGCCCTTGAAAAAGAAGCCTTCCGAAAGCTTTGGCTCGTCGGCAAAGGCACTCCTCAAAACAAGATCCTCAAGCGCATCAAAGAAGACCCCTCCTCTCGCGCCAACATCGAAAAATGGGACACCTACTATTACTCTGATTCCAATAAAGAAGAAAAAGCGCAGGCGCTTGCCGAGCTTTATATTATCGTAGACGAGAGGGCAAGCGAGTTTGAATTGACGGACAAAGGGATCCAGGCCTGGATCCAACATGGCAAAGATACGAGCAATGATGACTTCGTGATGCTCGACCTAGGCCATGAGTACGCCCAGATCGACAACCATCCCGAATACTCCGAACAAGACAAGATGCACAAAAAAGTGCTGCTGAGAGAAGAGGACGCAAGGCGCAAAGAAAGAGCCCACAACCTCAGGCAGCTTTTAAGGGCGCACCTTCTGATGGAGAAAGATGTCGACTACATCGTATCGGAAGGGAAAATTGTCATCATTGATGAGAATACGGGCAGACCGCAGCCGGGAAGACGGTTTTCTGATGGACTGCACCAGTCGATCGAAGCAAAAGAAGGTGTCGCGATCCAAAGCGAAACCCAAACCTATGCGACGATCACGCTTCAAAACTACTTCCGCATGTATGAAAAGCTTTCCGGGATGACCGGAACAGCGATGACCGAGGCGAATGAATTTAAAGAGATCTACAAGCTTCTCGTCCTTTCCATTCCAACGCACCGTGAATGCAAAAGGATCGACTCTGACGACGAGATCTACATGACGGAAAGGGAAAAATACAATGCGATCATCAAAGAGATCCAGGAAGCCCATGGCCTTGGACGTCCGATCTTGATCGGAACGGAGTCTGTCGAGGTCTCGGAAAAACTTTCCCGCATTCTAAAGCAGAACAAACTTGAGCACACGGTCCTGAACGCAAAGAACCACGCAAAAGAAGCAGAGATTATTGCGGATGCAGGCAAGAGGGGGGCCATCACCCTTGCGACCAACATGGCAGGAAGGGGAACCGACATTAAGCTTGCAGGAGGCGTCGCAGGCCTTGGCGGCCTTCATGTCATCGGGACGACGCGCCACCAATCACGCCGTATCGACCGCCAGTTAAGAGGAAGAAGCGCAAGGCTTGGAGACCCTGGGTCATCCAAGTTCTTTGTCTCCTTTGAAGATTCTCTGATGCGCCTTTTTACTTCTCCGAAGATCACGCAATTTTTACAACGTTTCCGTCCGCCAGAAGGCGAAGCGATCAAAGCGAAGGTCCTGAACAAATCGATCGAAACCGCGCAAAAAAGGATCGAGCAGCGAAACTATACGATACGCAAGCACACTCT
>JASHWM010000197.1 GCA_030044075.1 Candidatus Rhabdochlamydia sp.
AAAAAAGACACCGCTTCAGGCAGGTGCTGGATGGACAGGCCTAAAAACTCTTTTAGATCTTCTTCTTTATTTTCCTTAGAGGATTTCGAGTACAGTTGAAAGATATACTGCAATACGGGAAGTTCTCTCTTGCTCTCTATAGCTGCAGCCACAGCTTCTTTCGTTGGGACAACTCCTTTATTCTCCAGGATCTGCAAAACTTTCATCTTTGCTCGAACGGCTGAGGCGAAGACATCTGAGGAAATCTCTTCTTTTGTCTGATCGATCAAAAATTTAACCAGCTCTTGACCATAGCCTTTGCCAATTGCCAGGGCGATCGTAGAAGAGGTAGGTTGTGCGCCAGAAAGCACAAGCGCTTTAATCGCTTGCGGGGTCTTTTGATTTAGTAGGGCAGATTCTAGTGAAGCAGTAGAAGGTGTAGCCCCTGCCTCAATCCAAAACAGCACCTCCTCCACATCAGAGAAAGAACTGCTTTTTGTTGAAAAATGCTCGAGAAAGTAGTGATTGACGCCCTGTGGCTGCATCGCCTGATCAAGCTTCGGATTCACTCTTCCTTTCAAAAGGTGCGCTCCTGAGTAGGAAACCATAGGCAACTGGAATTTACCTGAGAAGTAGAGCGCATAGTTGCGAACAAACTCGCCTTGTCTTTTGGCATCAGAACCAGTTGCCAGCTCATGGTATTTTGCTTTAGCAAGCCCAGGGGAATTTTCCTTGCTATAGATATAGGCTTGATCTTTTGGATTGAAGAATCGTGGAAGTACGTGATTAACAAGTGATTTAGACATACATTTTCTCAAAAATAAAATTAAATTATTATTATGAAGAAATAAAGTATGCTAAATTCAATAGAAAAAAATCAACATTTTAAGATGAAGAAGAAACTTGCGGCTTTAGTCCAGGCTTCGCCGATTTCCTCAGTTCCGCCTTTAAGCTTCCGTATAAGAGCTCGAGCGCAGTGTTGTGGCGCTCTCTTTCATTTCCTGTGAGAAAATCAAGGAAAAAGAATAGCTTGTCTTTTAGTTCATGACGATTGACGATGCAGTCGATCATCCCTTTTTCTAATAAGAACTCCGATTTTTGCGCACCTTCCGGGAGTTTTTGCCTGATCGTCTGCTCAACAACACGAGGCCCAGCGAAGGCAATCAGCGCATCCGGCTCTGCGATAATGATATCGCCAAGAGAGGCAAACGATGCGGTCACGCCGCCTGTTGTCGGGTTGGTAAGAATGGAAATATAAGGGACCCCTTTCTCATGAAGCTTGGCGAGCGCTGCTGAAGTTTTTGCCATTTGCATCAAAGAAAGCACGGATTCCTGCATGCGAGCTCCTCCGGATGAGGAGACAACGACAAGGGGGAGCTTTTCTAACAGGGCGAGCTCTGCGATCGATACAAGCCTTTCCCCTACAACAGACCCCATAGAGCCCGCCATAAAGCTAAAGTCGAGGACTGCCAGGGCGATCTTTTTCCCCTGGAGCTCTCCGGTACCGACGATGATCGCCTCATCCCTTTCGGACTTGTCCTGGGCTTTATGTAACCTATCCTTATAAAGCTCGGTATCAGTAAAGTTGAGGGGGTCTATCGGCTTAAAATGTGTAAAAAGTTCTTTAAAAGTGTCTTTATCAACAAGCTGCTCAATCCTTTGCGTCGCACTCAAGCGATAGTGATAGTCGCATTTTGGACAGCAGTGCATATTATTCTGGAGCTCATTGGCATGGATCATCTCATCGCAGGATGTGCATTTTATCCAGCCGCTGAAGCCGTCTTTTTTCGTTGATTGCACTTTAATTTTCGGTTTATTTCGAGAAAACAAACCCATATAAGCCCTTATTTAATTTACCATTGAGAATAACAGAAAATCGATAAGGAAACAAGAATCAAATTATAAACTAAAAAATTTATTGATCAGAAAATAGATTGAGAGCCTCTAAAGTGATGGGGCCGGCAGCAGTAATTTTTTTGCCCTTAGGGATCTTTCCAAAAATTTCAATAAAAGCCTTTACAGTCGATGGGCTTGTAAAAATGATCTCATCAAACGGGTCAAGGGAGGGGACATTGTCCACTTTTCGCAGGGTAGTATCATAGAGGTCGCAAATTTGGTGGCGGACCTGTCTTTGGATGAAATACATTTCAAGACGCTTCCTTGCAAGCGATGACCTGGGATAGAAAAGATAGCTATCACTGAGGTCCACTTGATTAAAAAGTTTAATCACTCCTTCTTGCATTTCCTCAGCGGCAACAGCAAATGGGAAAAGACCCTGATTGATGAGGGAGGAGGCCGTGGCATTTCCGATTGCAATGACCTTTTTTTCTTTCATGAGAGCAAGCGGAAGGGAAAGATGTTGAAGCGCGTCAAAAAAAAATGTGACGGTGTTCTTACTTGTAAAAAGGATATGGGTATAGCCTGTAAAATCGTCCCAAGCTGCCCTCATCTGTTTTGAGTGAAGCGCCCTTGGGACCACTTCGATGACAGGGAAGTGCACGACGTTATTATATCCAGAAGGGTCAGTCCCTACATATAATGTCTTCATGATGCATACACGCAAACAATGTTCTCATTTCTTCATCATCCTGGAGAGCAACAACAGCAAGCCTTCCTTGCAAAGGAGCTGTCTTTCCCTCAAGTGAAATCTCGATAAAGCCTGTGATGCCCAGCCTGATGAGTGCGGCTTTCGCCATCACGACGCCATCGACTTTACCTTCCTGGACCAGCAAAAGACGCTCATCTATCGTCCCGCGGATATCGATGATCTGTGCATTTGGGATAATCGCCTTGACGGCCCTATCGCGCCTTGCGCATGAAGACCCAATCTTTGGATTTTCAGGGAGGTCTGGGACTTTTTGTTTGATCACGAGCACATCGGATGGATCGACTCCTTTTGTCACAGCAACTACCTTCAATCCCTCCTGCAGAGAAACTGGCAGGTCTTTGGCAGAATGGACACTGATCCGAAATTCTCCCTTAAGCTGTCTGTCCTCGATCTCCTTGGTAAAGAAATCTGTCTTATCAAGAGTTCTTAGCGACGTCCTTCTGTCCAGGTCCCCTGTTGTTGAGATCCATGTTGGGTCATAAGAGATATCAGGATGGTATTGCGCCAGCTCGGAAAAAACTTCTTCGACCTGCTTTCGTGACAGCGGGGAGCTTCTTGCACCGACTGTGATTGTATTAACGGAAAAGCTCATTGAGCACTTCTTCGACAAAGTCAACTCCTTTTATGGAAATTTTATCTGTCAGCTGCGAGGAGAGCCCTTCAAGGTTTTTCCTTGGAATAAAGCATTTTCTAAAGCCCATATGAATTGCTTCTTTCAAACGGCTTTCAATGCGGGGCACACGTCTTACCTCGCCTCCAAGTCCTACTTCTCCAATAACGATCGTGTCATGTTCGATCGGACGGTTGCAAAAAGAGGAAGCGATTGCGACCAAAATACCAAGATCGATCGCAGGCTCAACGACTTTCATCCCACCAGCAACGGATACAAAAACATCGGAATGGTGCAGGGCGTATCCCATCTTTTTTTCTAAGACAGCGAGCAAAAGCGCCAGCCGGTTTTGATCAAGCCCCGTGCATTTTCTTGAAGAAGTAGAAAAAGCCGACGGCGCAACAAGTGCCTGGATCTCGATTAGAATGGCCCTGGACCCTTCAAGGGAAGATACAACGACAGTCCCTGAAACCTCCTTCAACCTCTCCTGCAAAAACACCTGCGACGGGTTCGGGATTTGCAGAAGACCTCCCTGCTCCATTTGGAAAAGAGCGATATCGTCCGTTGGGCCAAAGCGGTTCTTTACGCTTCGTAGCAGCCGGTAGCCATGTTGTTTGTCCCCTTCAAAATCAAGGACTGTATCGACAATATGCTCAAGGACCCTCGGTCCTGCGATCTCTCCGCTTTTTGTGACATGTCCGATCAAGAACGTAGAGATGCCCATCCCTTTTGCAAGGTGCATGCATTCTGTTGCAATCTCTCTGACTTGCGCAACAGAACCCGGCGATGAGGGGATCTCGCTTTTGTACAAGATCTGTATGGAGTCGATAATTAATACGTCTGGCTTGAGCTGGTCGACGTGGAGCTTGATATGGGAAAAGAGCGTTTCGCTTAACAGATACAGCCGGTCGCTTTGCACGTTCAACCGTTTTGCGCGCAAAGACGTCTGCTCGGCCGATTCTTCCCCGCAGACATACAGGACAACAAGCCCCTGGTTTGCAAGCGACTCCGAGATTTGGAGAAGGAGCGTCGACT
>JASHWM010000198.1 GCA_030044075.1 Candidatus Rhabdochlamydia sp.
TGCATGAAAAATACTTGAAAGACCCAGAAAGCGTCGATCCCTCATGGCGCTTTTTTTTTGAGGGGATGGAGTTCGCTGCTGCCTATAGTAAACTCCCCATGGAGAAGGCGGTCCCAGACCTCAGGATCTTCCAACTTATCGATGCCTATCGTCATTTTGGACATCTTCTCGCAGACATCAACCCGCTTGGGAACCACCCCGGGTTTCCTCCAGAACTCGACATCGGCCGCTTCCACTTTACGGAAGAGGACCTAAAAAAGCCTTTTCCGACAGTCGGGTTCTTAAAAGAAGAGGTGGCTCCCTTAGAAAAAATTATCGAGGCGCTCCAAAAGACCTACTCTGGAACGATCGGCGTAGAATATAAGGATACGGAAAAACCTCTCCTTGAGGAGTGGCTCCAAAAGAAAATCGAACCGGGCTTTGCCATCCCCCTCACGGAAAAAGAAAAGGCCCATATCCTTCATTACCTTGAAAAAGCTGAGATGTTCGAGACGTTCCTCCATACAAAATATGTGGGGCAAAAAAGGTTTTCTTTAGAGGGGGGAGAGACGCTGATCCCGATGCTCGATTTTCTTTTGGAAACGGGCTGCGAACTGGGGATAAAGGATGTCATTCTCGGCATGGCGCACCGCGGAAGGTTGAACGTCCTTGCCAACATTTTAGGAAAGTCCTATGAGCAGATCTTCCATGAGTTTGAAGACCATTTTACCCCGGATTCTTTTGAGGGGACCGGAGATGTCAAGTACCACAAAGGCTTCGAAGGGGTCCTCGAAACAAGGACCAATGAACCTGTCCATGTGACGCTCTCTGCCAACCCAAGCCACCTTGAATCAGTAGATCCAGTGGTCTGCGGTATTGCCAGGGCGAAGCAGGAGCTGCTCATCCCTTCACAAAAAAAAGATGTGCTCGCCGTACTGATCCATGGCGATGCTGCCCTAGCAGGGCAAGGGGTCGTCTATGAGACGATGCAACTTGGAAAACTGGAAGGCTATGGCTCGCGAGGTACGATCCACCTTATTATCAACAACCAGATAGGGTTCACGGCCCTCCCGCAAGAAACGCGCTCGACAAGGTATTGCACCGATATTGCAAAATCTTTTGGAGCGCCCGTCTTTCATGTGAACGTCGAAGATCCGGAAGGGTGTGTTTACGCCGCCGTCCTCGCCATCCAGATCAGGCAAAAGTTTGAGTGCGACGTCTTTATTGACCTGAACTGCTATCGGAAGTACGGACATAATGAGAGCGATGAGCCGACATTCACCCAGCCGCTTGACTATGAAAAGATCAAGGCCAAGAAAAGCGTCAGGGAAATGTACCTAGAAAAACTCCTCAAGGACAAAGTTTTAACGCAGGCAGATGTTGACGAGATCAGAAAGAAGTTCAAAGAGACCCTTGACCATGCGATCGAAAAAGTTAAAAGCTATGTCCCCGAGGCCAGGGAATCTGCAGAAAAAAAAGATATCTGGCCCAACGTGCCAACGGCGGTGATGCCCCTTGTCCTCCAGGAGGTCGGAAGAAAATTTTGCCAGGTGCCGGAGACGTTCCAGCTGCACTCCAAGCTTGTGCGGCTTGTCAAGGAAAGAGCTGGAATGCTCGAAGGGGAGATCAACGCTCCCAAAATCGATTGGGCGGTCGCAGAGCACCTTGCCTTTGGGACGCTGCTTACCGAAGGGATCTCCATCCGACTATCTGGACAGGATTCCTGCCGGGGGACCTTTTCCCATCGCCAGGCGGTCTGGGTCGACCAGAAAAATCAAAAAAACTACATTCCCTTGAACCATCTGAAAGAAGGACAGGCCGACTTGCAGGTCTATAATTCTCCGCTTTCGGAGTACGGCGTCCTCGGCTTTGAGTTCGGCTATAGCATCTCTTGCAGGAAATGCCTTGTGATTTGGGAGGCGCAGTTTGGGGATTTTTCCAACGGCGCTCAAATCGTCATCGATCAGTATATCGCACCTTGCGAACAAAAATGGAATGTCCATTCTTCCCTCGTCCTTCTTCTGCCCCATGGATATGAGGGGCAGGGCCCCGAGCACTCTTCAGCCAGGATCGAAAGGTTCTTGCAGCTTTGCGGACAAAACAATATGAGGGTCGTGAACTGCAGCACTCCGGCGCAGTTTTTCCATCTGCTTCGAAAGCAGGTCTATGCATCCCATCAAAAACCTCTTGTTGTCTTCACACCCAAAGCGCTCCTCCGCCATCCCAGATGCCTGAGCTCTTTAGAGGATTTTTCTACAGGGTTTTTTAAGGAAGTCCTGGACGACCCGACACCAAGTCAAAGAACAGAGGTCTTAGTCTTTTGCTCTGGCAAGATCTATTACGATCTGGATGAAGAGAGGAAAAAACGGGGAAAAGAGAATGTGACGATCATAAGGATTGAGCAGCTATATCCTTTTGAGGAACAGAAAGTCCTCGAGCTCATACAAAAATACCGCGGTTTTCAAAGGGCATGCTGGGCGCAGGAAGAGCATCAGAACATGGGAGCTTATGAATATATGGCGCCAATCCTTGCCAAATGCCTTGGCACGCAAGTAGAATATATCGGCAGGCAAAGAAGCGCTTCTCCTGCAACAGGTTCTTATCAGTTGCATAAAAATGAACAGAAGCAGCTTTTGGATGCACTTTTTGGAGCATAAAGGTATAATCATAAGAAAAAGGGATGACCGATGAAAATGGAGATCAAAATTCCTTCGATGGGAGAATCTGTTTCTGAAGCGATCGTCAGCTCGATTGTCAAACCATCTGGCAGTTTTGTCAAAATAGATGAGGAGATCATCGAACTGGAAACTGACAAAGTCAACCAGGTGCTCTATGCGCCCCAAACAGGAAAGCTAGTCCTCGATGTCAAGGTCGATGATGTTGTGAAAATAGGACAGGTGATCGGTCATATCGATACGGATGCTGTCCAAGGGGAGGCTCCTGCAGCCCAGCCTGCTGCGTCAGAAAAAAAAGAAGCCGCTCCTCCAAAACCTTCTGAGAAAGTAGCAGCAAAGCCAGCTGAAAAATCTGCAGAACCTTCAGCAAGGAAAACATCGGCTGAATTTGCAAAAGAACTAGAAAAACCAGCCGCTCCACCTAAAACGACCGCTGCCCCTTCTGCCAAAGCCGAAGGCAAAGAGACACGCAAGAAGATGAGCACCCTTCGCAAGGTCATTGCTGAAAAACTTGTGGAAGCGAAGAATACAACAGCCATGCTTACAACTTTCAACGAGATCGATATGAGCGCGATCATGGCGATCCGTGAGAAAGAGAAAGAAGCTTTTATGACAAAATATGGCGTTCGCCTTGGCTTTATGTCATTTTTTGTCAAAGGCGTCGTCCACGCATTAAAAATGATCCCTGAAGTGAACGCGTATATCGACGGGGATGATATCGTTCTTGTCCATACCTATGATATCGGTGTTGCGGTCTCAACAGAAAAAGGGCTGATGGTCCCGGTTGTGAGAGACTGCGACACACTTTCTTTCGGACAGATCGAAGCTTCGATCGAGGAATATGCAAGGAAGGCCAGGAGCGGGGCCATTTCTGTGGACGATCTTCGCGGAGGGAGTTTTACAATAACAAACGGAGGACGCTTTGGTTCTCTTTTGTCAACGCCCATCTTGAACCTTCCCCAAAGTGCGATCTTAGGCATGCATGCGATTGTCCGCCGTCCGATTGCCGTTGGCAATCAAATTGAGATCAGGCCGATGATGTATGTCGCGCTCAGTTATGACCATCGCATTATCGATGGAAAAGAGGCGGTCCTGTTCCTTGTGAACCTTAAACAAAACCTCGAAGATCCAGCACGCTTATTACTAGATCTATAATATGGAAAAAAAAGTCGATGTCGTCGTTATCGGAGGGGGTCCTGGCGGGTATGTGGCGGCGATCCGCTGCGCGCAGCTCGGCCTTAGCGTTGCCTGCGTAGACAAAAGCCCTTCACTTGGCGGCACTTGTCTGAACGTGGGGTGCATCCCTTCAAAAACCCTCCTTTACGCAAGCGAGCTGTACTGGAAAGTTGTTCATGACGGGAAGTCTTTTGGGATTGTCGGTGATCTGTCTGTGAACTTCCAGGACATGCAAAGTCGCAAAGAAAAGACAGTTGCCGAGCTCCAAAAAGGGATCGACTTTTTGTTCCAGAAAAACAAGGTCGCAAAATATGTAGGGACAGCAACCCTTAAGTCAAAGACAGAGGTTGCCATAGCCCAAGATCAAAAAACAGAGGTCTTGGAGACAAAATATATCATCCTTGCAACAGGATCCGAACCATCTTCCCTCCCTTTTTTACCGTTTGATGAAGACAAGGTCGTTTCTTCAACGGGAGCGCTCGCCTTAAAAAAAGTGCCAAAGAAGATGATCGTCATCGGTGCCGGCGTGATCGGTGTCGAGCTTGGCTCTGTTTATACAAGGCTTGGAGCAGAGGTCACTTTTGTGGAGTTCTTAGATAGCGTTTGCCCGGGGCTTGATGCAGACCTTTCATCGGAGCTGCAAAAAGCTTTAACAAAACAAGGGATGAAGTTCAACCTGTCATGCCAGGTGACTGGTGCAAAAGTAGAGAAGGACTATGTGCAGATCATCGCAAAGTCACAAGAAAAGGAACTCTCTTTTGAAGGAGATGTCGTCCTCGTTTCGATCGGCCGCAAACCCTATTCTCAGGGCCTTGGACTGGAAAATGCCGGCCTTGCCGCCTCAGACAGGGGAAGGGTCCCTGTCGATGGGGAATTTCGCACAGCTGTCCCCACAATCTTTGCGATCGGAGACCTCATCGACGGCCCAATGCTTGCCCACAAAGCTTCGGAAGAAGGGGTCGCTGTCGCGGAGATCATCGCAGGGCTTTCACCGGAAGTGGAATACGCAGCGATCCCAAACGTTGTCTACACGTCTCCTGAAGTTGCAAGCGTAGGCTTTTCTGAGAAAGAGGTCAAAGAGCTGCAAATTCC
>JASHWM010000199.1 GCA_030044075.1 Candidatus Rhabdochlamydia sp.
AAGGGCTTCCCGCCTTTTACCATGAGAACTATAAGGATAACTTTTATACGATTCCGATGAAAGATAACGCCCGCTGTTTGAACCTAGCGAGCGCTGCAGCGATTGTAAACTATGAAGCTCTAAGACAAACAAATTTTTCTTTACTTGGAAACACTCGCTGATGAGACAAATTCTTTAATCGAGTCAGCATCTCTGAGGCCGACCAATCTACCGACTTCTTTTCCATCTTTAAAAAGGATCAAAGTGGGAACGGAGGTCACTTCGAACTGGGCTGCAATTTCTTGTGCTTCATCGATATCAAGCTTTCCAATCGAAGAGCCTGTCAAATCCTTGGAAACTTTTTCAAGAACGGGAGCAAGCATACGACAAGGCCCACACCAATCCGCGTGAAAATCAACTAAAGTGACTCCCTTTTTCGTTTCCTCTTTAAAATTGTCTTTTGTCAGTATTTTAATGTTCCCTGCCATAGATCCTCCTGAACCTGTAATTTTTTTTTAAAGTGTCTATTTTACTCGTATATACAAAAAGATACAACAACGATGATCATGAACTCAAGCATTCTTGATGGGGAAAAACAAAAGTATCCTTGAACGATGTGGGAATTTTTATATTTACTCAAATAGCTCTGCAGCTATAATTGCTGCCCGAGCGGCCATGGCGGAATTGGTAGACGCGCTAGATTCAGGTTCTAGTCGGGGCAACTTGGTGGATGTTCGAGTCATCTTGGCCGCATATTCTTTTTAATACTTCCTAAAATCCAGAGGAGTGAGAAGCTCCTGCTTAATAAAGTAACGCTCTCTCTTGATACTGAACTTTTGCCCTAGAGCATCATCAAAGCTTGTGCGCTGGCCCTGCGCTTTCTTGAAGTTGCTCTTATACTCTTTTCTGTTGTAGTTCACCCTGAAGTGCAGGTCCCAATACATATAGTCGTCTAAAAGGGGCACCTGTTCAAAGAGCATTTGGCTGATGAGAAGGTTTGACAGGTAAGTGACCCGCATATGGCCCGCGATATCGATCGGTGGCGGAGGCACAGGTGGCGGTGGAGGCCTTGTGTTCTTATAAAATATCGTATAGAAAGGGGAAATAGGGGTAATAATCCCAGCTGGGTAATAGATATCCCATTTCTCCGTCGGAGTGTCAACAAACTGCGGCCCTGGGACAAATACACTGTTATTGAGAGAAGGGGCGACTCCATCTGCGATATAGGTCATTGGCTGTGTTGTCGAGTAGATCCCAATCTGTCCAACTCCTCCACCATTGATGATCGTGCCTCCGGGCAGAAGGATAAACCCATCATTTGCTCCGATTTCAGGAGGATTGGGATTATCATTGTCCACTACAATAATCAGTGGATTTGCGTGATTTATGTTCTCGATGCTTCCTGTTCCTGTGACAAACATGCTCCTTCCCGCAATGATGAGCATGTTCTCTTCGCTGTGCAGATCTCCGCCGAGGATGATGCTATTGGCAGCAAAAAGACTTAGGTCCCCGCTTGAAAAAACTGAATTGCCATCCCCTGCTATTTTTTGAAAGATCATCGTACCGCCGCTTGTGAGGTCAATGAAGTTCGACGACGGTGTAAAGTTTTGTGGATTGCAATTTTGGATCACAGCGCTGCTTGCCACTGTGAGATCTTGCGACAGTAAGCTGATCGTGGCCCCCGCATCGATCGTAATATCAACAGTACCGGTTGCTTGTCCTGCGAGGATGCCAATAAATTCGTTATCGGCCGCTGCAGATACAAGAGGAGACACAAGTGTACAGGCCCTTCCCGTTGTTATATCGATGCTGGTCAAATCGATCATTGAAATTGAAGATCCAGATAAAATAAGGGCCCCGACCCCTGCATCAGATGCCCCATCAGCAAGCGAACCAATGATAAGGTCTAAGTTTGAGAATATCGACATGCCGCTTGAAAACACAGATACTGGGCTTATGCTGCTTGTCCCGCGGTTGACAAAACCAATGACGCTGAAGGAAGAATCGTCCAAGAGGGAAGTTCGTGCCATTCTGATCGAGTTTGCTGATATAGTAAAAGACCCTCTGAACCCATCCCCTCCAATATTGGACTGTCCCCCCTGGCCAAGAAGAGCATAATCGCGCGCTCCACCGCCTCCAGTGATAAAGAGTGTTCCACCTATAGCTGGCAAGTCAATATTTGCAGTAATGAACGTTGAAGTATTTTGACTGTTTACGTGGCCTACTTGTGCAAAATTGTCTGACCCTATCATCCCGACGATTGTTCCGCCGATAATGGATGCATTGCCAGTGATGGAGCTAAAGGAGATGCCGCCCATGTAGTTTGCTGAAATAGTTTGAAAAGGGGATCCATGCCCGATAAGGGCATAGTTGCCCGTTCCTGATATCCCTCCCGCAACAGTGAGGTTCCCTCCAATATTCAAAAAAGAGATAGGAACATCTACTGTGGGCCTAGAATAAACGCCTATCTGCGCAAAAGAATTGGTGCCGGTGCCTCCTTGGACAGTAACGGAGCCCCCTGCAGTCAATGTCATTGTGCTTGTCAAATCATAGAGAGTGGCCCTTGTGCTGTTCGCAACACCGCCCTGGACCAAGATGCTCCCTGAGGCTGTGACATTAAGGTTCCCATCGCTTGACCATATACTGGCGGAAGCATTGTCTGCATTCGGAGTTTGCGAGCCCTGGATGGTAAGATCGGAGCAGGAAATGGTAAGTGGGCCTGGACTTGTTGTGGTCTGAATGAGCGCTTTTGTATTTGTGCCATTTGCTGTGCCTCCAAAAACCCCGAGGTTTCCTGTGAGAGAAAGTGTCAGAGAGCTACCGGTTGCAAAAGGACCTGTTGAGAGAATCGCATTATCATTGCCAGATCCTGAACCTCCGAATAAATTCAGTGAGCTCGCCGTAATGGAAAGATCCCCAGTTCCTGAAGTATAGGCGGGAGTGATCCTGGCCTCTGAGTCTCCTCCAGAACCGCCTGTCATCGAAATATTGCTTGCTCCCAGAATTTGGATCGCCCCATCTGTTTGTGTCAGGATGGAAGCGAAGGTCATCGCTCCGTCGCCTCCGGTGAGCGTTGCTCCTCTTGCAATCGTAAGATCGATATCGCTATTCTGAGTCTGGATCAGCGCGTAGCTGTTTCCCGTTGAAGCCCCTGTAGCCCCTGAAAGCGTTAGGGTGGAGCAAGAAATGCTCACCGTATTTGCACCTGTCGTTGCAAGGGTTTCGATGACTGCGTAATCATCTCCAGTTCCAGGTCCTCCGATCAAACTGACCGCCCCTCTTCCCGCGGTACATGTGATGTCGATGAAATCGCCACTGCTCCTTGTATCAATACTTGCGCGGCCATTGCCAGAAGAAGTGCCTCCCTGTAATAGTAGAGAATCGCCGGTAATTTGGATTGTTCCCCCGCCTGCAGTTGTCGCCGTTGCGATCCGCGCTTCGGAATCTGTTCCGGAGCCGCCAGTTAAACGCATGCTGCTTGTGCCAAGAATTTGGATATTGCCGCCGTGGGTCGTTGTAATATCTGCATACGAACTATCTCCAACACCTCCGGATAAGCTTATCCCCTGAAATGCAGTAATGGATATATCGCTTGAAAGCGCAGACACAAACGCGTAGCTGCTGCTCGCTGCAGAAGGAGTGGTTCCTTCTCCAGTTAAAGAAAGTGAACCGCAAGAGATCGTAATGGAATCTGACGACGATACTGTTTGTGTCAGTATGACGGCGCTGTTATTGCTTCCAGATGGCCCTACGCCGCCTGTTAATGAAATGGATGATCCAGTAGTCAAAGAAATGGTGCTTCCATTTGCAGTTGTTTGAATGGAGGCGCTGTTATCGCTCGTTGCCGATCCTCCGTTTCCTCCTGTTAAAGTGATCGGACCGCTGCCAAACGAGTTCGTACAGGTAATCGTAATATCATTGCTCACTCCTTGCGTTTGAATTGTCGCAAAGCCACTGGCCTGCGAACTTCCTCCCTGAAGGGTAAGGCTTTCTGCGGCAATACTGACGAATGATCCGGCTGCCGCTGCAGGGAGAATTTCGGCATAGGAAATGATGCCGCTGCCGCCTTTAAGGGTGATGTTGCTCAAGTTAGATCCTGGACTTGGCCCCTCAATGGTAATGCCCCCAGCAGTATAGGTCACAATACGTGCATAGGAGTTGTTGCCGACGCCGCCGAAGATGTCAAAAGTCCCGTTCACTAATATTGTGATCGGACTCTGCTCTGTTGAGATCTCTGCAAAGCCCAAACCTGTTGATGCTGATGTGACCCCCTGGAGGGTGAGGTCTGTGCACTCGATCATCAGAGTGCTTGCAGCGCTCGCACCCATTGTTTCAATGGTGGCATAATCATTGCCTGATCCATTTCCCCCAGTTAAAGAGATGTAATCGCTATCGATCGCAATGGGGTTCGCCACTCCCGTTGTCTGGATCGTTGCAAAGCCGTCAGTCGCCGAGCTTCCCCCTTGAAGGCTGATGCTGTTTACTGTGATGTCAATAAACCCGCCGCTGCTTGCTGGAGTCACTTCGGCATATGATTCTGTGCCGCTGCCGCCGTTTAAATTGAGGCTGCTTCCCCCAGAACCAGAAAAAATAATGCCTCCTCCTGAATTTGTTGTTATCGATGCGTAGGAAGTATCTCCTCCGCCTCCATTGAGTGTAACGGCTCCAGAAGGATCTATTGTAATGTTGCTCTGCTCTGTTGAGATGGCTGCATAGCCCATACCGGTTGATGCAGTTTGCACTCCATCCAGAGTGAGGTCATTGCAATCGATCAAGATCGTATTTGACCCGCTGACATTTGTTGTTTGGATCGTCGCGTAATTTTCGCCTGTTCCATCTCCAGCTGTCAAGGTGATATTTCCTGTGCAATCGATCGAAATCGCTCCGCCTGCCCCTGTTGTTTGGATCATTGCATAATCTTCGTCCGTTCCATCTCCAGCTGTCAAAGTGATATTTCCTGTGCAATCGATCGAAATCGCTCCTCCTGATCCTGTTGTTTGGATCGTCGCGTAATTTGCACTTGTTCCATCTCCGCCTGTCAAAGTGATATTTCCTGTGCAATCGATCGCTATCGCTCCTCCTGATCCTGTTGTTTGGATTGCAGCGTAGCCGCTTGTTGCCGAACCATCTCCCAAAAGAATCATCGATCCTGAATTAATGCTGATCGTTCCATTAGTTGCCGAAGCAACAACTTGGGCAAAAGCGTTTGTTCCAGAATTTCCCATCAATGAGAGTGATTTTGCTGCGATCGTTGGACCAATGCTCACAAACCCACTCGTTGATGAAAGAAGAATTTGTGCATATGAATTTAGACCAGTGCCTGCATTCAAGCTGATCGCAGAGAACCCATCAATGGTAATGTTCCCCCCCATACCTGTTGAGATCGAGGCGTATGAGTAATTGGCCACGCCGCCGTTTAATTGCACAATATTTGACGATGTAATCGAAATATCACCAATAATTGTTGCTAGTTGCGCATAGCCATTTGTCGTCGTAGTGCTGACCGCTCCCTGAAGGGTGAGGCTTGCGCAAGTGATCGTAATGGGATTGTTCCCTGAATTCGCATTTGTTTGAATAGAGGCAATGCTGTTTGTGATCAAATCTCCTTCCGAGATGACCCGGATCACATCCGCATCCAGGGTAATGGAACTGTTTGGAGCGCTCGTATATATTGTTGCATTCCCTTGTGTTCCACCCCCGGGGGCAAGTGGAGCTGTTACGAATATGCTGCCAGCAGAAATGTCAATGCTTCCTCCCAGGTCCGTATAAATACTTGCATCTCCAGTTTGGAAAGAGGTGCTGCTTGTATTACCAAGAAAAACAGAACCATCCCCTAAGGACATGTTAATAGAGCCGCCACTACTTGTGAAAATCTCTGCATTTGTTGTTAAACCCCCAATGCCTATGAGCACACCATTTCCCGTTTCAAGCGCATTAAAGGTAATATTGCCGCTTGTTGTCGTAATAAGGGCATCGGCCCCGGAAACCATTCCATTTCCCGTTAGCTGTAGGGATGCACCATCGAGCATATTAACTGTAATGTTGCCGGCTCCAAGCGATTGGATCGGCGTCGGCAAATTCCCAAGTGCCTGCAAGCTCGAATCTCCAGGTCCAAGCGTGAGTTCGATATCTCCAGTTGTGGCGGTAATGCTCGATTGCATCACCCCTGCACTTACCATGGAAAGAGTATCGGTGGTAATATTGGCGCTAACCCCGCCAATATTATTGGAAGAGGAGCTTATCCCCGAACTTTGCATGGACAAAACACCGTTTGGCATGTCGATGCTAAGAGCATCGCCGCTGACAATGCGGGCCGTTTGTCCCGTAGCTGCGCCGCTTGTCAACGTGATGGAAGCCTCAGGATCTGGTGCTGTGATATTTAAAGGCCCGGTATTGATAATTCCTACAGTATTGTTGATGCCGCTGCCAGCATCTGCCACAAAAGTTGTAAAACTTACATTGAGTGCATTTGTCCCGGAGGAAAAAATCTGAGAAGTCGTATCAGATCCTGTAATGGTGCATGAAATTGAGCCCGCTATATCGATCGTCGAAGGGTCAGTGCTTGGGAAAATAATAATTCCCGATCCATCAAAAGTTCCCGTCCCACCTACAAACGACATGTTCGCAGCAGTAATATCAACAGGTCCTCCCAAGATGCTACAATTATCTACCAGGCTGACATTTCCTCCCGCATTTATTTCTACAGCGGCACTGGCTGAAATTTGATTTGGGCCTATCCCTGAAGTCCTTGTTAAAATGACATCATTGGATGCAGTAACAATAATATCCCCATCAGAACCTGACTGCCAAAGACGGTTGCTTCCACCTGCAGCAAGGGATTCCATCCTTAAATTTGTGCATTCTATTACTACGTTTGATGCAGTTCCTCTATTGTCTATTCCAGTGATATTACCAGTCGTCGATTGAATGATGACGTCGCCGCCTGCAGAAAGGTAAAGACCAATTCCAGTTGAAGGGGTTTGCCCACCAGAGTTGGGAAGAATATCGTTCATTATTGTAATATTGTTTGTGGCAATAAGAT
>JASHWM010000200.1 GCA_030044075.1 Candidatus Rhabdochlamydia sp.
AAAGCAAAGCATATTATTGAAAGAAATTGCAGGCTAAATGAAGAACAAATGGAAAGCCTCTTATCTAATACTGAAGCAGACCTGGAAAAGTTCTATAAAGTTATCGCTGAATATTATCTCCATCTCAAAGAACCACATCCTCATTTAGACGTTCTCTCTGATGAAACCATAAAACACCTCTTTTTTAGGATCTCGGACCAAACGGGTAAAACAAAGGCCTATGTTCTTGGAGCAATACACTCCACACCTGTATCATTTCTAAGATTCCGAAAAGTAATAAGGCAAGCACTCCATGAATCAACCAGCGTCCTCCTAGAAGAAAATCGCGTGCGAAAAGAATCGATTGACCAGGTTTATTCCCATAATGGAGAGTTCGGATGGGTTCCCGATCTAAACGAGTATCACGCTTTTTTTGATGGGCAGTTTCTTTGCGAAGGCCTGGAAAAAGACAAATGGATTGTAGGCCTTGAAGATAAAGCAATAGAAAAAGGAAAAATCAAGTGGAATCAAATGGACCACATAAAAAAGGGTTTGAATAAGAAGGAAACCGAAGATCAATTAAATAGGTTGCAGCATAAGATCTTTCGCAGCGGAAGTTTGCAAACTCTGCAAGATGAACTCTTCCCTTTCCTCGTCTCTTTATTTGAAGATGAAACGACCTTTGTCCTAGAACTTCACACTAAAAGAAATATCGTCCAATTTGATGAGACCGACCGCTTTTTAAAAGAGCACCCAGATGAGGTCTCTTTTATTGTCGTTGGAATGGCGCATCTTGTCGACTATAAGGAGTCAAAAGGCCTTCTAACTCTTCTTGAAAAGAAAGGCTATACCACAGAGCAGCTCTAATTTTAGATCACATGTGATCATCATTAGTAGAGGAAAAACTGAGATCTTCACCTAACATCCCGTCGATCTTTTTGAACAACCACCCAAGTCTTTCTTCAACCTCTTCGGAAATAAGACCGTTCATCTCCATGGTCATACAATGCATCCCGCCAAAACGGGTCATTTTTTCGTTGGCATGCACATAAGGAAGCCCCCCGCCATATTTGGGCTCTCCAGAAGAAGGCCTTCCAATAAAATAGACCCGGTTTATCCCCTTGGCATACAGGCTCTCTGCAAATTTGGCTTGGAGATGATGATCAATAGAACTGATAGACCCCATGGTAATGCAATATGTCTCGCCTTGTGGGTTTGCCCCAAAAACGCAATTGATATAGGCTGCTCTGGTAAGATGGGCAAAAAAGTCTCCGCCCTGAGCTAGGTCCAGATGATACACTCCGGGGACAAAGCAAACGTTAAACCCTGCGAGCTTGAGCTGCAGCCCGATGTGTTTCACCTGTTCGCTAAACTTTTCTGTCATGAACTTGGCCTTTCCCAGATAATTTTCTATATACTCTTTTTCTTGCAAAGAGACGGCCTTTTTTAATAAGTCTTCGAGGATCTGCACAGTTTGTTCGTAGTCCTGAATAAACATAAGGCCATTTGGCCCTGGCGCAAGGAACATATCGAGATGGTACTCCGCCTGCATTTCATAAGGATCCCCCACAACCAGTACCGGTGTTTCGAATTCCGTTGAAAATTTGGCGATCAGCTCACGATAGCCAATGACAGCGGCAAGGGCAACAGCATCGGGGTGGTACATCGAAAATTCGAAATAGATACCGGATCGGACAAATGCCTCGAGCATCATTAGACGTTCTTCTAACATCTCACTTTTCTCTTTGGGAGAATACTGATCGAACTTATTTTTCAAACAAGCCAGGTTTTCCTGGATTATACTTGATGCCCTAAGGATAAAATTGATCTGGATATTTGCTTGGCCGGAAATATAGAACAGCTGACCATATTGGTTCCTGGCAAAGGGCATGTTGCCTGCTTCGAAGTAAAAGAAAGACTCCTCAATTCCTTTTCTTTTTAAGTCGGACAAAACATCCGGGTACCTCGCTACATGGCCCATTGGATGCTGTCCTTCAGTTCTATTGAAAAAACAGTGGTGGAGCTTCCAAAAGGCATCATCAAGCTCAACTTTTCGAGGCATTAATATCCTGCCTGATGGAGTTATTACAAAAAGGTCGCGAAGCCAATAATAAACGCCAAGGTCCATATTTTCGAACGGGGCTTTGATAGAAAAACCCTCTTTCTTCCCAATAACGGTCAATTCGTGAACAAATTCCTCAGACATGGCCCCAAGGAAAATTGTCCTGATCTTCCAGAGCTCATCCGAAGGGAACGCTCCGTTTTTTGGATATGTCCTATTATTTGGAAAAGGAGTGACTGTTTTATTCATAAATGAGGGTTCGGCATTTTTTAGCCAAGACCGGAGTGAAAGCTCCGTCCTCGGATCGTCTGTCTTTAAAAACTTTGCGCACTCTCGATGGATCTGCTCGGCGCGGGGGTCAAATCTTCCAAGCAGGTCCAAAGTCCTCATCGCCAAATGTTTTTCCTCTTGGGCTTTTTTGCCCTTCAAAAAAGCCTCTCTCTGGAGGACAATCTGGACCAATTCCTTCAAAAAATAAAATTCAGTTACTTTGACAAGTTTTATATATTTCGCCTTCTTGTTGAGAGCATCGTCATCATCAGTAAAATAGGTTGCCAAGCATTTCAGTCGTGCAATGCTATCTGTGGCAAGACCTGATTCTGTTCGATAGTAGGATCGAAGATACTGAACGAAAAACCTGATCTTTTGAATACTTGATAGGCAAGTGTCCCTGCTGCTTGTATCAACAAGATCTAGGTCGCTCACTACTGAAATGGAGCGATTTCCAGAAACTACTTCCAAGACGGCCTGACAGCACTTGGACAGGAATTTTCTATCCGCCGGGATGGCCTCTTCAAAGACCCTTTTTCCACAGACAAAATCTGTTTCAAAGAAATCAAATACATTGGAATGGTTTGTAATAGCCATAAAAAATTAAATAAAAAAAATATTAGGAATCATCTTCATCCGAACCATCAGACGACTCATCTACAGAGGAACCTTCGCTGATCGAGCTGAGCCCATCTGTGACAGTACCTCCTAAACTACCGCCGTTTATCAACTGCATCGCGGCAGCGCCCTTGTCCAGTTCATGCATGTTCAACTCCTCCAGAAACTGAAGAAGTTTTTCTTCCGTTCCCTCAGGATGCAGATCGGTGATCTCCAGCGATATGCAATGGATCCCCCCATCTCTCCATAATTTCTCGTTGGCATAGACGTAAGGAAGCCCGCCGGCATAACTTACTTCCCCTACAGTAGGCCTGCCTAAGAAATAGACTTTCTTGACACCATAGCTATGCAAGCTTTCAGCAAATTTCTTTTCAAAATAGCTTTCAAAATGGGAGACGGACCCCATGGAAATACAATAGATCTCATTTTGCGCATCCAGTCCAAAGATGCAATTGATGTAAGCGGCCTTTGCAACAGAAGAGTTATCATCGCCCTCAACAAGGTTTAGATGGTACAGACCAGGAACATAGCACACTTTAAAGTCCGAGAGCTGAAGCTGAGCGCCAATATGCTTGATCTGTTGTTGATATTTTTGTTCCATTAATTTGGCTTTGGTCAAATATTCTTCTAGGTTGTCCCGCTTCTCAAAACTCCAATGGTCTTCACTTAACAGCTCTTCCAGGATGGCAACTGTTTGGGAATAATCCTGGACAAAGACCATCCCGTTTGGCGCTGGGATGACAAACAAATCAATATGGAACTCGGCCTGCAGCTCGTATGGAGGGCCAAGGAACAGCGTCGGCAATTGAAGCTCATTCATAAATTCTGCCCGTAACTGCCTCAAGCCCAGGACCGCTGCTATCACAATATCGTAAAATGAGACATTTGCAAACTTTGCAATGATCCCGGAACGTATCAGGGCCGGCTGCATGAAGACCATAGCTTCTTGAAAGATTTCCTGAGATTCTTCGGGAGTGAAAGCCCTCCATTTTTCTTGTAAACCTTGCAAATTTTCATGAATAAGCCGCTCTGCATGCAAGATAAAGCTCATCTGGAGATTGCCCTGACCTGAAAGATAAAAAAGCTTCCCCTTCTGGTTCCTTCCCAAGGTAAGGTTTCCTCCTTCATAATACACGGAGGCTTCTTCAGCGCCTATTTCCCTTAATTTTTCCAGGCTATCTGGGTAAAGAACAACCTCGCCCATTAACCAATCTCCACCTAAAGCTGAATAAAAAGAATTATGAGTATCCCAAAACTCCTCGTCAAATGTCACGATCTTAGGAATCAAAATCCTTCCTGAAGGAGTGAGGAGGACCATGTCCCGTAGCCAAGCAATACTCTCCTCTTCATTGTTCCAAAAGGGCGTTTCAAGGGTAAAACCTTCTTTTTCTCCTACCTCTTCAAAATTTTGAACAAATGACCGGCTATTGGTTCCAAGAAAAATTTTACGGATCCTCCATTCGTCCTGCTCCATGGGGAGCATCTTTCTTAAAGATGCAGGTTCTGCCACTCTTGGCTTAATCTCTTTATAAATTAGGAATGGCGGAGAATTATCACACCATAGTTCCAATCCCCTCTTCACATTAGGACTGTTTGTCTGTAAAAACTTTGCACACTGGCAAAAAACTAAATCGACCCTTTGATCGATCCTGCCAAGGAGCTCAAGTGTTTTCAGAGCTAAGAATTTACTTTCCTCCGGTGCAATCGCAGTATGGTCTTCCGTAAGTTCTCTACAGATGAACCTCACAAGTTGCTTGACAAAGAAAAATTCTCCGAAATTTGACGACTTGCCAAATGCAACCGTCACTGAGAAGCCAGTGTCAATATCTTCATCATTCAAATGTGTGACCCTGCACTTTAACCGCGCTATGCTTGACAAGGCTTGGATGTAATCCAATTTATAAAAAGCTTGGATGCGGTCCACAAAAAACTTGATCTTATCAACATCCGAAACTCTTTCGATGGATAGGTCAGACACGACGGAAATGTCCTGATTTCCTCTGATAATTTGTATTATCGAATAACAGCATTTGGATATGACCTTACGATCAACTTTGACGTTTATATCAAAAGGTGCAGTATTGTCTATATGCGTTCTCTCGATAAGATCAAAAGAATTTGCAGCGTTCTTTATTATCATATAAAATTAAATGAAATTAAAAAGTAATATTTTACAATTAATATCATTAAAAATACATATAAATTATAAAATTAATTAAACTATTTTATTAATACAAAGTAAAAAATTAAATTGTAAAAAACAAGTCACTATCTAGAGATTGCCACGAGCTAAACTACAAAGAACTTATCGAGTAGGAGGTGAGCCGTAAGGCTCACCGTCCTCTCACACCACCGTACGTACGGTTCCGTATACGGCGGTTCATGAAACTTGAAATACTTTTCTCTGATCGACCAACGATATTAGTCCCAAACCATCGAAGAAAGACTTAGGAAATGCCTC
>JASHWM010000201.1 GCA_030044075.1 Candidatus Rhabdochlamydia sp.
GATGTATTCGGGCAAGATCAAGGGGATAGGCCCAAGGTATTGTCCGTCCATCGAAGATAAAATCGTCCGCTTTTCCGATAAGGAAAGGCACCAGATCTTCCTCGAACCAGAAGGGCTTTCGACCGACGAGGTCTATGTCAACGGGATTTCTTCTTCTCTCCCATTTGATGTGCAGCTCAAGATGATCCATACCATTGCCGGCCTTGAAAACGCAGAGGTCATGAGACCTGCCTATGCGATCGAATATGATTATGTAAAGAGCGGCCAACTCTATCCTACCCTCGAAACAAGGTTCATCGAAGGCCTGTATTTTGCAGGGCAGATCAATGGGACGACAGGATATGAAGAAGCGGGAGGACAAGGGATTATCGCAGGGATCAATGCAGCCAATCGGATCCTTGGAAAAGAGCCTTTTGTATTAGGAAGGTCGGAATCTTATATCGGGGTGATGATCGATGAGCTGATCACAAAAGACCTCGACGAACCTTATCGCATGTTCACAAGCAGAGCAGAGCACCGCCTTCTGCTTAGGCAAGACAATGCCGATCTGCGGCTTCGCGAATACGGGTACCAATTAGGTCTTGTTGAAGAGGAAAGATATCAAAAGCTCATCAGAAAAAAAGAGACCATCCGTACGCAAATGGATGCTCTGCAAAAAAAGTTCATCCAGCTGGGAAGCAAGGGGGTCACCTTAGCCTCGCTGCTCTGCCGTCCCGATTATTCTTACGATCTATTGATGAAAGACTATCCCGAGCACGCTGCCGACCATGGCAAAGAGATCAATACCCAGATCGAGCTCCTCCTCAAATATGAAGGCTATATCCAAAGACAGGAAAATGAGGTCGCCAGGCTCCAGAATATTGAAAGCATCCTCATTCCCAGAGAGTTTGATTTTTCAGAGGTCAAAGGACTAAGGAACGAGGCAAAGGAAAAGCTGTCTCGCAGAAGACCTGCTACTTTGGGACAGGCTTCCCGCATGTCGGGAATTTCTCCTGCGGACATTTCTGTTCTGATCATCGCGATTGAATCCTGCAAAAAAAAGCTTTGATTTCCTCCACTTCTTCTGATAGTTGTGAGGAAAAATAAGGTGGATTGTGGATGCTTCTTCTACCCTGCCTATCATGGTAGTGATCTCAGGCAACCAGTACATTTCGCGATTTTTCAAAGATCATTTTAAGTCATCCTATTTTGTGATGGACTTTTCCAATTTAGACGCAGCCCTTGACTGTGTAAAAATGCTGTATGTCTCAGTCATTATTTTTGATCAAAAATTCGAATGTCTATCGATATGGGATGCATGCACCAGTTTATCCAAAGCACGAAGGGATAAAAACGCTCCCATTTTCCTTGTGACCAATTTTTTAAAGAAAACCTTTTCCATGCAGGCAAAGCAATCGGGGATCAGCGACTTTCTCTCCATCCCCCTTTCTGTTGAAGAGGTGGAGCAAAAAATAAGCGACCAAATGCAGCAAGAGACAATAAAAAATAAAATGGAAAACGTCCGAAAAAAAATCCCCGCACAGGAATCTGCATCCAAACAGGGATATCTCCTTTCCATCAAAAGTGAAGACCTCGATCGATTAAAAAAATTTTTGCATGACCATTTGCGAAGCCTTGATAAAACTATTTTTGAAGAAGATGACTGTATTGGGGTTTTTCTTGCAAAAACCTCTGCCAGGGCAGCTCAGCTGATCGCAGAAAATATTCAGGAAGAAGCCCCGCTATCGACTGTAATCGCCATACAATCTATAATGGAAGATGACAGCCTGAAAGAGGCTTTCCAAGCAGGAAAAAATATTTTGAAGACCATCCCTGCTAAAGAAAAACAAATTATTTGGCGTGAGGGAACATGAGATACTTAGCTGCAGCCTTATTACTAAGCGGAGCGATGTTATTTGCTGAAGAACCAAAAAGTATTCCCATGACCGGGGAAGCATCCAGCTATCTGATGATCGATCCCAAGTCAAGGGCCCTTGACCTGAAGGAAGCTTTCGAACTTTTTCGCAAGGAGAAAACGGCAACGAAGGTCGTGATCCAGCTTGCCAACCAAACATCCATTTCGAATATCTTAGACTTTAATGTCATGCAAAATGGCACGATCATCGTTGTCCGCTACAACAGCGTCCAAGGGATCAAGTTCATGATGGTCAATGTTGAAGATATTGTTGCCATATCAAGCTCATGACTCTTTTTCTGATCCATACGCAAAACCTTCCCGTTTTTCAGCAGCTCGAACTAGAAGAAGCTCTTTTGCGCGCAAGTTTTCATAATTTTTGTTTGATCAATGAAGGCTCGGCCCCTGCGATCGTCATGGGGATTTCAGGGAAGGTGGCAGAGCTTGTCGATATCGAAAAAACAAAAGAGGACAACATCCCCCTGATTAAAAGATACAGCGGCGGCGGAACGGTGATCGTTGATGAACAGACCCTCTTTGTTTCTTTCCTGTTTCAAAAAGACCTTCATCACTTTCCTGCCTATCCGGAGCCGATCATGTCCTGGTCTGAAACGATCTATCGTCCCGTCTTTGGTCCTTTGGACTTCCGCTTAAGAGAGAATGATTATGTAATTGGGGATAAAAAATGCGGGGGAAATGCGCAATACATAAAAAAGGAGAGATGGCTCCATCACACCTCTTTTTTATGGGATTATAACGATGCATCGATGAGCTATCTCCTCCATCCTAAAAAAACTCCTTCCTATAGAATGATGAGAAAGCATACCGATTTTCTCTGCAGGATGAAGGATTTTTTCCCCAGTAAAGCTAGTTTCATAAGTAAACTAAAAGAAGAGCTTGGCCGTCATTTTCCCGTCCGGGAAATTTCCGTCCAAGAGGCGTGGGCGCTTGTTGATAAGCCCTATAGAAAAACTTCTGTCTTGATTTCCCTTCAAGACTATGTAAATAGCCCTGTATAAAGCATCGCCATCGTATCTTCAAGAAAAGACTCCACGGATGTGTGTTTTGATGTGAGCATCGTTTGTCTTTTTTCTAATATCCGGTCGTTTGCCCTAAACAGAAAACTCATGAGCTGCTTGAGTTTATTTAACTTTCCACGAAGAGGCAGGCCCTCGTGCATTTCCCCGACAAAGATCAGTAAATACCTTTCGAGGTCTTCCCATTTTGGGGTGTAAGATGTCTTTGCAAAATGCGCTTTGATCTGATGAAAGATAAAGGGGTTGGTGACAGCTCCCCTTCCGATCATGAGGGCGTCGCACCCTGTCTCCTCTAGCATTCTCACTGCATCAGCAACTGTTAGAATATCCCCATTTCCTACAAGAGGGATCGTGAGGATTGATTTTGCTTCCTTGATCAAATCCCATCTTGCAGGGGGCCCGTAGCCATCAACTTTTGTTCTGGGATGAAGGGTGATAAAATGCACTCCGCTCTCCTGTGCCGCAAGCAAATTTTCTTTGAACAAGGAGATGTCTTCATAACCTGAGCGCATTTTGATGGTGACAGGCACAGAGACGGCTTTGACCATGCTGCTTGCAATCCTATGCAGGTGGGAAGGTTCTTTCAAAAGGCTTGACCCAGCGCCCTTGCCAGTGACCGTATTCGAAGGGCATCCGCAATTCAGATCGATCCTCTTAGCGCCCCGCTGCTCTATCTCAGAGGCCATGGCCGCCATCAGGTCAGGGTCCGATCCCATGAGCTGGGCAGCAAGGGGGATTGGGGCAATCTCATCGCTCTGATAGTCCCTTGCAAGACTTTTGACATGGGCATTGCACGGTACGCGTAAAAACTCGGTAACCCCCTCGTCAAACCCTGCGATCGAGGCCATGGCCCTGCGAAAACAGCGGTCCCCAACACCTTCCATCGGTGCTAAAAACAGATAGGGACAGCCACTGGGATGTTTAGGAAGAATGGTCATAGGAAGATGAGCTTATCAAAAAAAATGAATGAACTCGAATGAAAAAAATCTTTTTAATGACCATATAAAAACTTTTTGATGTTGATAGAAAATATAACAAAAGTTTATAATTTTTTAATTTTATTATTAAATTAGTTTAATTATGTCATCTAAATCATCATTAACAGTCGAAGCTTGGAAATCAACAACTCCAAACTTTGTATATTTCGAGGAACCTCAAAGAGAAAATACTCCTGGCAAGTTCACATATAACTCCCAAAACGACTTTGGCCGCGAGATCACAACACTTCTTTTCACCAAGCCAAGCAATCAAAAGGGGGAATATTTTTATAAGGCCTATTGCGCTGACCTCTTGCGAGTTGCAAAAATCGAAGGCTTTGATATTAAGCTTGCAACCTCTATGTATACCGTGCGGGATGCCAAATGCCCTTTAGGCGATGGAAAGACTTTCCTGGAACTGACATGCTCCTCTTATGTTGAAAAAGCTCTAGACAGATGCCGCGCAAGAAATGGGCATCTAAAAAACCATACCTCCTATTTGACCAAGCATCCGGTGTTTTATCAAGGAACTCTTGGCATTGCATCGATGAACAAATTACATAAACGCTCATTTGAAGGAGTTCCTGACAGCCGTCAAAAAAATGGCAGGATTTATTATGAGGGCGGGGATGGTTTTTTTGCTACGAATGCGCAAGGGATCCCCAAATATCTCGTTGGAGAAGACCTGTTTTTCATAACGCACATGGTCCTTAGACAAAATGGCTGGTTTAAAAATCCGAATGCAACGCAACAAGATGGATCCAAGACAGAAGCATTTGGGAATGAGCAGATCCTGTATCGCAATGACAGTTTATCCCAAAGGTTCCGCTCGGGAAAAATTTATCAACAGGTAGAAACAGAATCACGTTCCATTCTGCAGAGTCTGACAGAAGATGTTTTCCAAAGGACCTTCTCTGAGATGTGCGCATTGACTTTGATTCTGAACGACAGTCTTTCCACTCCAGAGAGAATCGAACTAGCAAGACAGTACGTTGCTACCTACCTGGCCCAGCAAAAGATCGTAAGAGAAGAAGTATTTCCCCATGAATTGAGGGTTGAAAAACACAACCTCGTTCCTGTTCCGCAGATCGCCTATCACTTGGACGTCTTGATGACCCCAGGTCCCAAGGGGAGCTTCTTTATGCAGAGTTACCAGGAAAGTCTCGCTCTACTTATGAAGATCAAGGAAAACGCAGCTGAATTGAACCTCTCCCAAAAAGACCTCGAACTGCTTGATATATACCTCGAAAATGCGAATCAATTGCTCCAAGATCTTGAACCATTTATGGAAGGTGTTTCAAAAACTCTTTCCGAAGCCGGCTTTAGAGTGATCAAAACCCCAGGGGCATTTTTCTCCACACTAAAGAACGGGGAATGGCTGAATGTGAACTTTTTTAATGCGATCTCGGGATATTCTAGTCAAACAAAACACCTCTACTACATTGTTGGCGGCGTGAAAATTGGCGATCGCTTAGGAGAAGTCCTGATGGATGCTTATTCTTCTTTTCTAAAAAATCATTGCGGTAGCGACATTGCTGTATATTTTATTGGCGGCAAAGACTATGAGGAAGCAATGCATTTGATGAACAGAAAGACCTCACAGCTTGGCCTTCATTGCATAAGCTTCGAGCTTGAAGTGAAACCTCAGGATTCCATCTAGACTAGAAAAACCGAAGCACCCTTTTATGGCAGTAGGGCTCTTTTCCATTCTTGTTATAGTAGTTTTGATGATACTCCTCAGCAATATAGAAAGGACCTGCCGGGAGGACTTTCGTCACTACATTGATTGTCTGGTTCTTCAGGATGTTGATCAACTTTAGCGCTGTCTTCTTCTGGTCTTCGGTCAAATAAAAGACCGCAGAACGGTATTGTTGTCCAACATCAGGGCCCTGCTTATCTAGTTGTGTGGGGTCATGGATCTCAAAAAAATATTTTGCGACGGTTTCATAGCTTGTCATTTTCGGGTCGAAGATGACTTCGACTGCTTCTAGGTGTCCTGTATCGCCGCTGCAAACTTCTTCATAGGTCGGCTTGACGACATGCCCGCCTGTATATCCTGAAGATACTTTGATTACTCCTGGAAGTTTCTTCATAAGGTGTTCGACGCCCCAGAAACACCCGCCTGCAAAAATGGCCCTTTCGAGACCTTCTTTTGTATAGGCAGGGGTAAAAGAAAGAGAGATCGAGTTCACGCAATGTCTTGTATTTTTCTCTGTAAACCTTTCGCCGATGAAGACATGTCCGAGGTGGGCCCCGCACCTTCTGCAAAGGATCTCCACCCTCTCACCATCAGCGTCCGGCCTTTTTTCAACGGCAGCCTCGATCTCGTCATCAAAAGAGGGCCACCCGCAGCCAGAAGAGAATTTATCTGAGGAAAGGTAGAGAGGGTTGTCGCACCTTCGGCAGGTATATACTCCTTTTTCCGAGTGGTGCTCATACTCTCCTGTGCCGGGACGTTCTGTCCCTTTTTCACTGATCACTCTTTCTTCCTCGCGGGAAAGCTTATGGAATCTTTTCATCGTTTGTTTCCTTTTCTATTTCATGAATTGTTTCTTTGACCTCGTCCAAAGGCAGGTCGCCCCTTGTTCCATATTGCCGGATACGCAAAAACTCTCCCCACACTCGAGAAAGGTATTCGGGGTGCTCAAACCAGTCTTGCTCGCAAAACTTCTTTCCCACTGATGGGTAGATGGGATCATAGGTAGATTGAAAGATCTTTGACTCGCCCAAAAACTTCTTCAATGTAAGGTAGGCACGCTGCGAATGAAAGCTTTTTGTCACAAAACATACAGAAGGGATCGGTCTTTCAAGCATCTCAAGGCCAAAGAGAAGGTTTTCATAAGTGTTCTGGGATTTTTTTTCCAAAATGACGTCGGTTTTTTTAGGGATAAAGTCCTTTATCTCGGCAAAGATCATCTCAGATTCTGGAAGATCATGCTTTCTTGCATCGGGATATTCTTCTTTGCCCCCTGTCACCAAAATCTTTTTTGCTGAAGTGTTTTTCATCAGAACTTCAAAAGAGAATGCAAGTTCTTTGAAGGACACAGCTGTCCCAAAAATCAGAAGACAGTCTACAGAGGGGATCTTAATAGAATTTTTCCTAAAACAGAGCGAGCCAAGGAGCTTGACCGCTTTTGTTGTTAAAGGAGGAACTTTGGGAATTTTAGCGATCTCTCTATTTTCCATCCGACCTCACCAGGTACTGCAACAATCATCTAATTCTTCTGTATATCGAAAAATCGTTTCAATTACCTCATCAAAAAAGATCGGGTTCAGACAATGTCCCATGCCATCGATCAGCGCTAGGGTCCCATCAGGGATGCAGTCGACAAGGTCGATGGCATGTTCTACAGAAAATACAGGGTCGCAAGTTCCGTGGATGATCAGGGTAGGAACATAGACAAAGGGGAGAAGTTCCCGATATTGGTTGCAAGAAAGGCGGATCGCGGCCAGATGGTTGGAGATCCCATTTGGGCAACGCTCCCTCTTTCTGATCTTCTTGACGAGCTTACGGTAAAACTTTTTATCAAAGAAAGCTTCCGGGCCATTTAAGATCTTCCACCCTTTTACATGAAAATCGATCTCCTCGTCCTCTGAACAATTTCTTGTTGAAAAAACTGCCGCTTCGTCAAGCCATCTCAGGAATTCTTTTTTCGGCCTTGGCAAGCTTGGCAAACAAAATCCATCGGTCACACACCTGAGATCGCTTGTCGCCATCATGGGAATGATCGAACACACCCTTGAAGGGAAAGAGGCCCCAATGATGATCGCGATGCACCCTCCCATCGAAGCTCCTACAATATGCGCTTTCTGGATATGAAACGCATCGAGGACACAGATGGCATCCTGGGCCAGGCGATAAAGGTCGTAGGGACATCTCGCATAGTCGACGCAGCTGGAAAGGCCTGTATCCCTATGGTCGTAGCGGATGACAAAAAACCCAAACCTCGCCAGTTTTTCACAAAACCTCGTCGGCCATTCAATCCCTTGCGCGCCAGCGCCCATGATGAGCAAGATGGGCGGATTGACTTTTAGCCCAAAGGTTTCACACCACAGCTTAACGTTCCCGCAAGAGACAAAAGTCTCATGGCCGGAAAAGCAAAAAGTAGAGGCTGCAAGTGAAAAAAAAGAAACAAGCCATTTGATCATTTTCAAGATGCACTCCATTGATACTTTTCTTCTCTAAATTTTTAAGGAAAAAGAGATTTTTGTGAATGAGAAGACAAAAAATAGCGAAACTTTCTTTCGTTGATCAGAATGAAAAAAAACGTTATACAAAAGAAGAAAAATCAATTGAGGCTTATCTGTGAAACGCCTTTTCTTTTTTATTCTTGCATATTGCGCGCTGGCCCCGCTCCATGCAAAAATCCTCGAGGCCCCGCACTTTAAAGAAGTTGTCCCCCATGTCAACGCCGACACCCTTTTGATCTTAGACATCGATGACACTCTTCTTATTCCTGTGCAGATGCTAGGCTGCGATGAATGGTTTAGACACCGCCTTGCAAAGCATAAAGCATCTATGTCTTCTCAAGAAGCATTGGGCAAGAGCCTAGCTGAATGGGAGGCTGTCAGGCACATCACAAAAATGGAAATTGTTGAAAAGGATACAGACTCGATCATTGCGTCTTTGCAAAGCAAAGGTTTTACGATGATTGGCCTGACAACTCAGGGCCTTGCCCTTTCGACAAGAACTACACAGCAGCTTAAAGAGAACAACATAGATCTTTCGCTGACATCTCCCAACAAAGAGTCCCACTATTTTACAAATCAGGGACTCGGTGTCCTTTTTCAAAATGGGATCCTATTTACTTCCGGGACATCAAAAGGAGAATCATTGTTCACGCTCTGCGAGAAAATAAAGTTCATGCCAAAACGGATCGTATTTATCAACGACAAGGGAGCCCATCTTGAAGACCTTGAAGAATCGGCAAATAAACGCGGGATTGAATTTATCGGCCTTCGCTATTCCTATTCTGATAAGCGAAAAAGCTCTTTTGTCCCGGAAATCGCAGAAGTGCAATTTACACAGTCTTCCTTCCATAGGCTTCTTACTGATGATGAGGCAAGAGACCTCTTAAAGACACCGCTCAAAAAAACAATTTATAAATAGATTTTGACTAGTTTTTGCCATTTTTTGCAGAGGTCCATACATCCCAAGGGCATCGGATGGGCCAATTTTCCCAATTTTTTCGGTACTCAAGGTAATCTTTTTCTTCGACCCAATGCAAGACCCCATTTTCCCCGATACGGTCCGGGAAGCAGATCCCATCTAGATGATCGATCTCATGCTGAAAGATCCGTGCAATAATCCCTGAATGCTCTTCGATGATAACCTGTCCATTAGGGTCAAACGCTCTAACTTTGATCCGCTCGGGCCTTTGCAGGATCCCTCCGATACGGACATCTACAGAAAAACATCCCTCCCGCCTTGTGCTGAGCTCTTTTGAAGAAAAGATAATCTCTGGGTTGATATAGGCCTTGATCTCTCCATATTCTTTTGTCACATCATTGAACCCGACATCGACAAGGACAATCCTTCGAGAAATCCCGATCTGCGGGGCTGCAAGACCGATCATCCCTCTGCTATCTGGTGAGGGATCTCTTTCCTGTTTTGCAATTTCAAACATATGCGCAAGGATGCCTTGGATTTCCTCAGATAGGATTTCCTCTTCCTTGATTTCCTCAGCTTTTTGATACAGCAAGGGGCTTCCCTGCTTCAGATAGGGTGACATAGGTCCCTCGTGGCTAAATGCAGATACGGCAGAAAAAAGAAAAAATAACAATGTTCTCATGGAGACTATTGTAGCATTTTGTCTGTTTATCCAAGGGGCTAAATTATTTTTTTGTATCGGGGAGATGGATCATGTTGTTGAAAGCCTGGCGGGTAACCTGTCTTCCGGCCACAGCAATAGACTCGGTCAAAGGAATTTTTTTAGGGCATACCTGGACGCAGTTCTGCGCATTGCCGCAATCGGAGATCCCTCCCTCTTCCATGAGGGGATCAAGCCTTTGTTTTGCTTCCATCTTCCCAACCGGATGGGAATTGAAAAGCCTTGCCTGCGAGATCGCTGCAGGTCCGATAAATTTGGAATTCTGGTTGACCTGCGGACATGCCTCGCTGCAGACACCGCACGTCATGCAGGTTGAAAGAGTATACATCGTTTCTTGGAGATCTTGGCTGATCTTTGGTCCGAACCCTCGATCAAAAGAGTCGTCAGCATCGATCCATGCGTGAACTTTTTTTAAATTTTCAAACATGATGTCGCGGTTGATCACAAGGTCCCTGACAAGGGGGAACTTTGTCATGGGCGCAAGGGTGATCACAGAGCTTCCTGTCGCCCCAATAATATTGTCGATGAGAGCAGCGCAACCTTGCCTTGGCCTTCCGTTGATCAGCATGCTGCATGAGCCGCACACTTCTTCCAAGCACCCTTGCTCCCATGCCACTGGCGCCACATGTTCCTGATTACGGTTCACGGGATTTTTCTGAATTTCCAAAAGTGCTGAATTGACATTCAAGAAAGGCTCCAGGGGAAGCTCGAATTCTTCCCAGTACTGGTTTCCGGGGATCCCGCGCAAAATTCTTAAGATAAAATTCTTTTCCATGCCATGCCCTTATTTAAATGGGGAGCTGAATGTTGCTGGGGATGTTCTCCAGCGTGGGCTTCACTTTTTTTGCCTTCGAGTAATCCCTCATTATAGGTTTTAGATGTCTCAAGTCAACGGGAACGTAAGAAATTTTTGGTTCGTCTGGATCATAAGCGGCGATAGTCGTCTTGAGCCAGTTGACATCGTCCCTCTCTGGAAATTCCGGTTTGAAATGCGCGCCGCGGAACTCATCGCGCAGCAGAGCTCCTTTGGTCATCACAAGGGCAAGCTCGAGCATTGCGGAGAACTGGGAAGCAAACAGATAGGTTTGGTTGACATAGCTACCTTTATCGCTAAGAGAAATCTTCTTATACCTTTCCCGGAGCTCTTTGATTTTATCGACCGTCTTTTGCAGGTCGCGATTGTTACGTTTCACCGTTACGTGCTGGATCATGGCGTCTGATAGTTCATCATGGAGCATGTGGACATTCTCAGGGCCGCTTCGGGATAACAGCTCTTTCTTAAAATCTTCTTCTTTTTGGACAGCTTCGGTGAACATGCGGGTGGGGAGGTTGCCGTAGCTGTCTTTTAAAACATCCAAGTACTTGGGAACTTCGACACCTGCGACAAGACCACCGAAAATGCAAGATAGAAGAGAGTTCGCACCAAGTCTGTTGGCGCCATGGTATTGGAACTCCGATTCCCCCACACAAAAACATCCAGGGATATTGGTCATCTGGCGGAAGCGAAGAGACCTGTCGGGATCGTCAGCTGCCGGCCAATCAACCCAGGCCCCTCCCATAGAATAGTGGACGGCAGGATAAATCTTCATCGGGACTTTTTTGGGGTCATCACCGGTGAACTTCTGATAGATGTCCAGAACAGATTCCAATTTCTTTAGCTGGGAAGAAGGAAGGTGTGTCACGTCAAGGTACACTTGCGGTTTGCCATCGATGCCAAGGCCAAGCTCGCAGATTTGGAGGACTTCCCTTGCTGCAATATCACGCGGGACGAGGTTGCCGAAAGCGGGATAGAGCTCTTCGAGGAAATACCAGGGCTCGCCTGTTTTCCCGCAAGGGACCAGGTTTCCTTCGGGCGTGGTGATCTTTTTTGAGGAGTCTCCATAGACCCACATCCTTCCTCCTTCACCCCTGACAGATTCAGAGATCAGGCGCATCTTGTCCGCGCCGGGGATCGCCGTTGGATGGATCTGGATAAACTCTCCATTGGCATACTTCATCCCCTGCAGGAACAGCCTTCCATTTGCAGCTCCCGTGCAAAATGTCGAGTTCGTCGATTTCTTAAAGATCAGCCCTGGGCCGCCAACACCCAAAATGACCGCATCAGCTCGAAGGTCCATGATCTTCATGGAAATCATGTCCATGACGACGATCCCTCTTGCAAACCCGTGCTCGTCGATGACAAGCCGAAGGAACTCGTGCGACTCGTACTTGCGCACAAGACCTTTGGCCTCATACCTTCGCACCTGCTCATCAAGGGAATATAGAAGCTGCTGGCCTGTCGACGCGCCGCAGAAGGCCGTCCTATAATAGAGCGTCCCGCCAAACCTTCTAAAATCGACATTTCCTTCAGGTGTCCTATTAAAGCTGCATCCAAAACGTTCCATCATCCGGATAATGCTTGGTCCTGCAAGGCACATCTCTAAAACCGGAGGCTGGTCCGCAAGAAAATCGCCCCCTTTAATGGTGTCGTAAGCATGAATATAAGGCGAGTCGTCCTCAGCCTTTAGGTTCATGGCAGCGTTGATCCCCCCTTGTGCGCACACTGAATGGGAGCGCTTCACCTTCGTCACTGAGACAATGCTTACGCGGCAGCCATTTTCAGCAAGCTTCATAGCTGCGGAAAGGCCGGCAAGGCCACCTCCCACTACAATGACTTCTTTTCCAGTTTTCCTCTGAGTCATACCCTTCCCTTAATTTCGCAAGTTCAACAAGTAGGTCCCCCAAATCGCCATCAATCCGAGGAAAGCGACAAGAATCATCAATCCGACGGCGAATTTCCCCATCGTTTTTTGTGAGGCTACCCTCAGGACGATGCCCCAACTGATGAGAAAAGTCCACAATCCATTGAAAGCATGAAAGGCGGCAGATAATACAAAGATCGTGTAGAAAAAAACATAGATCGGGTTTTTAAAAGTATCGCGGACAGAGAGCAGGGAAGCTGTTCCAAACTCGGGACAAGAAGCGACAACCTGTCCTTCTTTAAGGGAAAATCCTTTGAGCGCCCTGACAAGCTTGTTCTTCAGTTTGATGTTTTGCAGCGATACCAGGCTCTCTCCTAGACCTTCATTAAGGTAAGTCTCTGAAAAACCTGTCAGCTCCACCGTTTTTTGTGAACGGGGCGGCTCTTCTTCAACGCTCTCTCTTTCCTCGGTGATCTTTTGCTTGTCGAAAAGCTGGACCCCGAGACGGTTTGCAAGGGTATAGAGGCCATCGTCCATGTTCACTTTGACAAGATAGCTCTCTTCTTTGCCCTGATCGACAGTGACGGGATATTGGATAAACCGAAACTTGGCGATATGGGCAAGGAGAAGGAAAACAAGGATCCAGGAAGTGATCCTTTGCCAGGAATAGGCTTTATTCCGTTTGTATTCAGGCAGCGCAGGTTTGCTGCCATCAGATTTTTTTGCATTACTTTTTGCAGTGCGAAGGTATTTAATCCCAAGCACCAAATGGAAAAGGATCGGCACGCCCAGAAGGAAGACCTCGATCACTTCAAGAAAGGGAAGATTGTGTATGGAGTTGACCATATCGACAAACCCTCTTGCATTATCCCCAAGGAGCAAAGCTGCTTGCGAGTTGACAAGAAGATGCTCCATTAAAAAAAGGACGAGCCAGAGGCCCATCAAAGAATGCACCCTCCTCCAGATAAAAGCGCGAGGCAATGCGGCAGCGTTCTCCATGCGTATTTTCTCCTTTCCAATTCAAAAAATCATTAAACAATGGTGGGCTGTTTTCACAAAGAAAAAAATGATGCGGCATTACGCGATGTTTGCTCAGCAACCGTTTCAAGGGAAAGCCCTTTTTCTTTTGCGATCATTTCAGCGATTTCGGGAAGATATGCGGGTTCATTGGGCTTGCCGCGCACTGACTGAGGGGCAAGGAATGGGGAATCTGTTTCG
>JASHWM010000019.1 GCA_030044075.1 Candidatus Rhabdochlamydia sp.
CATCGAAGGTACGACAACATTCTTATTTCAAGTCGATGAAGACCACGCCTTCTTGGGGGCAACGCCAGAAAAACTCTTTTCCCGGAAAGCGCACATGGTGTCTATCGATGCCCTTGCCGGCACTCGAAAAAAACTTGCCGATGAGAAGGAAGACCTCTTCGTCCAAAGAGATCTTTTGTCCCATCCAAAAGATGGAGCCGAGTTCGGCTATGTCGAAGAGTATGTCCAAGAGCTCATGAACTCCCTATGCTCCGAGGTCTCTTCATCTGAAAAAAGGATCTATTCCACAAGGCATTTGCATCACCTCTACAAAAGCTTTCAAGGCGTCTTAAAAAACAAGATATCCGATAGGGAGCTCTTACGCTCTTTTCACCCCACTCCCGCGCTCGCTGGCCTGCCGGTTGCAGCATCTTCTGAACTGATCAAAAAGGTCGAGCCTTTCTCCAGAGGATGGTATGGAGCGCCATTTGGCTGGTCATGCACGGAAGAGGCGGATTTTTCTGTAAGCATCCGCAGCGGCCTTATCAAAAAAAATCAGATCGACCTTTTTGCAGCGGTCGGTATAGTAGAAGGCTCGGATCCCATGAAAGAGTGGGAAGAGCTTGAGTCCAAGATAACTCCATTTTTGGAAATATTATGTTAGCAGCAAAAGTCTTGATAGAAGAGCTCATCAACCAGGGCGTTGATTTTTTTTGCATAGCCCCGGGTTCACGGAGCACCCCCTTAGCAATTGCGATCGCAGAAAATGAAAAAGCAGAAAACGTCGTCCACTACGATGAGAGGGGCCTTGGATTTTACGGGCTTGGCCATGCGAAGGCATTAGGGAAGCCTGTCTGTGTCGTCGTCACCTCGGGAACTGCTGTAGCCAACCTCATGCCTTGTGTGATCGAAGCTTCCCTGGACATGGTCCCCCTGATCATTCTCTCTGCCGACCGCCCAACAGAGCTGAGGGACTGCGGCTCCAACCAGACGATCGACCAAGTCCATATCTTCGGGAGGCATGTCCGTTATTTTATCGAGCTCCCCAGTTACGAGCTTACGCCAAGCCAGATCGCAACTGGCGTCTCCCAAGCAGTCTATCGGAGCAAAACACACCTCAAAGGCCCTGTCCATATCAACTGCCTTTTCAGAGAGCCCCTTGTTGTAGATGATGAGGGGACGCTTCCCTCATGGACTTCGACATCCTATTCTGTTGCAAAGACAGAGCCGGAAGATAAAGAACTCGAGCTTGTAGTAAAAGATCTGCAAAACGAGGAAAAAGGGGTCATCCTTCTTGGATCTTTATCTTCCATTGAAGACGCTTCCCCTCTCTACGACCTCGCCGAAAAGCTGGGATGGCCCTTACTGGCATCCGTTCTCTCATGCTGCCGCTATGACCAAAACACCATCCCTTACTTTTACCCTCTTTTGAAAGATCCCGATTTCAGGCCGGACGTGATCTTGCAGTTTGGCGAGCGTTTCATCGGGAGGGACCTGGTCCAATACATCAAGACAAGCAACGCCAAACAATACATCGTTGTCGCAAACCACCCATTACGGCAGGACCCCGACCACCTTGTGACAAAACGCATTGAAATGGATCCGGTCGACTTTGCAAAAAAGGCCGCACCAAAGATTCAAAGAAGGTCATCCTGGAAAAATCACTGGGAAAAAGAGGTCGAAACATTTCCTTCTGTTTTGGGACCATTCTTTGAAAGCCTCCCTTCGGCCACTGAGCCCGGGCTATTTTTTCATCTGGCAGAAACGATCACCCTTAAGTATTCCCTCTTCATCGGCAACAGCATGCCGATACGGGATGCGGAGAAGTTCTTCTTCCCCAAGAAAAAAGTAGGGCAGATCTTTGCCAACCGCGGCGCTTCCGGGATCGATGGCAATATCGCAACGATTGCCGGGATCGCAGCAGGATCCAAAAAGGGAGTAGTAGCGATTATCGGCGATCAGACAGCTTTGCACGACCTTAATTCACTCCCATTGATCAAAGAAAGCGCCTATCCCATCATTCTGATCATCATTAACAATGGAGGAGGAGGGATCTTCTCATTCCTCTCTGTTCGCAGCAAAACGAAGCTGCTCGATCGATACTTTGCAGCATCTCACAACCTTCAATTCCAAAAAGCAGCAGAGATGTTCTCTTTGCCCTATTTCTCTTATCAAGAGAACTTTTCTACAGGCTGGCTTGAGGACATGTTAGATAAAGGCCAGTCCTGCATCGTCGAGATGACAACAGACCGCTCAGAGAACTACGACTTGCATAAAGAAATTGAAACACTTTTTGAAAGGGCTGGGATATGCTCTCAAAAGTAGGCGATGGGGCCCCAGTCCTTTTTCTTCATGGGTTTTTAGGTTGCAAGGAAGATTGGGACAGGATCATTTTCGAGCTTAAAAAAGAGTACGCCTGCTACTCCTTCGACCTGCCAGGCCATGGCAATGCCCCCTGTTCGGAGGATTGGGAAAAAGACATTTTTCAACATCTTGACAAAGAGGGGATCTCAAAGCTGCATGTTGTCGGCTATTCGATGGGCGGCAGGCTTGCCATGCGGCTGATACAAAAAGAGCCAAAGCGCTTTGCAAAAAAAGTCTTTCTCTCCGCACATCTAGGGCTTACGTCCTCAGATGAAAAAAATAAAAGGAAGGAACAAACTGACAAATGGGCCTTAATGATCCAAAGCATGCCCATGGAAGATTTTATCAGCTACTGGTATGGCCAAGACCTTTTTGTGTGCCTAAAAGAAAACAAAGAGCTTTTTAAAGAAGTCTTTCAGAAGAGGAGCACGCAAAATAAAGAAGGTCTTGTCCACGCCCTCAGGACGATGTGCCCTTCGCTCCAGGGGTATTTTGAGATGCGGGAGGAGTGTCTGTTTGTTTTTGGTGAAAAAGATTTGAAATATCAACAACTTTATACTACATTACCATCGCCGGCGCGCATCGCTTCGATAAAAATGAGCAGCCATGCCGTCCCTATCGAAAAACCAGAAGAATGTTCGAAGATCATCAAACAATTTTTAGGAGCGCTATGACCTACCCTTGGCAAGAATGCGGCAGTTACACCGATATCCTCTATCATAAACATGAGGGAATAGCAAAGATCACTATCAATCGCCCTGAAGTTCGGAATGCCTTCCGCCCCCTGACCATCGATGAGATCTCTTCAGCGCTCAGGGATGCAAGGCTTGACCCTTTAGTCGGAGTGATCATCCTGACAGGACAAGGAAGGGAAGCGTTCTGCTCGGGAGGAGATCAAAAGATCCGCGGTCATGCCGGGTATACAGACCAAAAGGGGATGCATCGCCTGAACGTCCTTGACTTGCAAAGGGAGATCAGGAGCTGTCCAAAACCTGTCGTTGCGATGGTATCGGGATATGCGATCGGCGGAGGACATGTCCTCCACGTGGTCTGCGACCTGACGATCGCAGCAGACAATGCCGTCTTTGGGCAAACAGGCCCTAAAGTCGGCTCGTTCGATGGAGGCTTTGGAGCGAGCTATCTCGCAAGGATCGTCGGCCAAAAAAAAGCGAGGGAGATCTGGTTCCTCTGCAAACAGTACAAAGCCGATGAAGCACTTGAGATGGGCCTTGTCAACTGTGTCGTCCCCTATGAGCTCTTGGAAGAGACCACCGTCGAGTGGTGTAAAAAGATCTTAGAGCATTCCCCCATCGCCATACGATGCCTGAAATCCGCTTTCAATGCAGACTGTGATGGCCAGGCAGGCCTCCAAGAGCTCGCTGGCAATGCCACTATGCTGTTCTATATGACCGAAGAAGGGCAGGAAGGGCATAAAGCATTCCTAGAAAAAAGAAAGCCTGATTACTCCAAATTCCCCAAAAGACCATGAACACACTACAAATTTGGCTGCTTGCCAGCCGTCCCAAAACACTTATCGCGACAGGTTCACCAGTCCTCATCGGATCTTCTCTTGCTTTTATGAATGGTAGATTTTCCTTACCGGTTTTTCTTTCCACACTGTTTGGCGCGCTTTTTATTCAAATTGGGATGAACCTTGCAAACGACTATTTTGATGGGATCCGAGGAACTGACGCTTACCGCATTGGGCCTACAAGGGTCACAGCGGCAGGCCTTGTCTCCTACAAGGCGATGCGAAGAGCCATCATTGTGACCTTCCTTTCATCAGCCCTCTTAAGTGCGCACCTGATCCTCATTGGAGGCCTGCCGATCGCCATCCTCTCCCTTGTTGCAATCTTCCTTGGCATCTGCTATACGGGAGGGCCTTTTCCCTTGGCATACCTTGGGATCGGCGATGTCTTCGCATTTCTTTTCTTTGGACCTGTTGCCTCCCTTGCAACATACTATTTGCAAACCGGCGAGCTCTCACTCCTTGCCTGTCTTGGCGGGATTGCCCCAGGATGTTTTTCCTGCGCCCTCCTCACAATGAACAACCTTCGCGACCAAAAGCAAGACCAGATCAACGATAAGAAAACTCTTGTCGTGCGCTTTGGGACGCAGTTTGGGAAAAAAGAATACATCGCATGCATGTTGCTCCCCCTTGCTTGCGCATTTTGCTTTATCAAGCACTTCCCCTTGGTGGTCCTAGTCTATTTTGTTCTTTTCCCACTCATCCCAGTGATCCAAAAAGTGCAATCAGCATTCCGCCCTACCGACTTCAGCCCGCTCTTTCCTAAAACCGCTCTTCTTTTTGCGCAATACACTTTCCTTTTTTGTGCGGGTGTCCTCCTCAAATGCATCCTCTAAGCCTTTATCGATATAAACTCCGCTTAGACCTTCCTTTTCTCAAAGAAAGGGAAGGCCTTCTTCTTTCGTATATCGATGCAATGAACACCGAGGCCTGGGTCGAGATCGCGCCCTTGCCAAACTGGAGCAAAGAATCCCTTGAAGAGGTCGTCAGACAAACAAAAGAGCTGCTCAGGGCCCCCTCTTTTCCAACCCTTGAAGAGCTGAAAGGGCTCCCCCTTGCTCCCTCGCTTTCTTTTGCTTTGCAGTCGATGCACCTTCCCTCTCAAAAAGCCCCTTTTTCCATTCCGCTCTGCGGCCTCTTGATCGGGACATCAAAACAGATCATGAAAAAAGCCGAAGCCCTTCAGGAAGTTGGATGCAAACTGGCAAAGGTCAAAATACAGAACTTTTCTATTGAAGAGGCCAGAGACCTCCTAAAAGAACTCTCTAGTATTTTCCACCTTCGGATCGACTCCAACAGGTATTGGAAAAAAGAGGACCTTTCCAAAGTCCTCTCCAAAACTCCCTTTGAAAAAATAGAGTATCTGGAAGAGCCTTTCAAAGATCCAGAGGACCTTTTAATGGCAGAGTGGCCGATCGCTTTGGATGAAACCCTTAGGCATTTTCCCCATATCAAGTTAAAGAAGATCCCTTCATTGAAAGCGGTCATAGTCAAACCTACCCTCGAGGGCTTTTTTGATAGCAGCTCCCTAAAATATGCCCATTGCAAAGAAAGCAAGACCTCTTTGATCTTGAGCAGCTCTTTTGAAACAGGTGTTGGGATCAGTAAAATCGCACACCTTGCCCATATTCTTGGACTGCAAGAGCCGATGGGCCTTGACACGTTACGCTATTTTCATGATGAATTATTAGAAAGCCCCATCCACATCGAAAAAGGAAGGATGGTCTTTCCCGAAAAGGTATCCCCAAAAAAATCGATGCTGGAAAAACTCTTATGACCCCCTGTCCAATCGCGCTTGCGGCGCTTCAAAGTCCAGATCAAATCTCTGTCCTGACCGATGAATGCTCCATTACCTATGCAGCATTAGACGATCTTGCAAAGGGATTGTGCAGCGCACTAAAAGAGCTGGGGGTTTCAAGGCAATCGATCGTCTGCTTCTATGCAAGAAGAACAGTTACAACAATCGCGTTTTTTTTCTCTCTCTTCCGGCTGGGAGCCATCGCCTGCCCTTTGAACCCCAAGATCCCTCCAAAGATGCTGGAGTCTTTCATGAAGCAGCTTGGCAACTGCTCTTTCATCGATCCAGAAAACCTTTCGAGAGAAAAAAACGGGCCTAAAAATGAAGAGCTGGAAAAAGATGCCCCTTCTGTTTTTCTGTTCACCTCCGGATCGACAGGCGATCCAAAAGTTGCCTGTCTCACGCTCGATAACCTCTTAGTAAATGCCCGAAGTGTGCGGGAGAAAGTCTCATTAGAGAAAGGCGCAAAGTGGCTATTGAACCTGCCCTTATTTCACGTAAGCGGGATCGGGGTCCTTTTCAGGTCTTTTCTTGCAGCGTCCACCATTGTGATCTCATCAAAAGAGCTTTCCTCTGCCATCATAGGATCTGGCACCACACACCTTTCCCTTGTCCCTACCCATCTCTATCGACTGGAAAAAACAGCGTTTCCTAGCGTTTGTTCCATCATCCTTGGGGGCGCTCCCATTCCACAGATGCTTTGGGAAAAGTTCCATTCTATGCTTCCTCTATTCCCTTCCTATGGGATGACGGAGATGGCCTCCACCATCACGCTGAACACCTCAAGGGACGATCATCTTCACCTTGGCAGCGCCCTTACAGGCAGCGCGATCAAGCTCTCTATAGAAGGAGAGATCCTCGTGAAAGGACAGTCTCTTTTTGCAGGCTACCTGAAAAATGGGTCGATCCAGCCTCCTGAACTGGACAGCGAGGGATATTTCGCAACGAAGGACCTTGGAGACATCAAAAATGGGAACCTGTATTGGAAAGGAAGAAAAGACCTTCTTTTTATATCTGGCGGAGAGAA
>JASHWM010000202.1 GCA_030044075.1 Candidatus Rhabdochlamydia sp.
AGGACTTCCACAACTTCTTGAAGGAGTTTTCCTTTGAGCCCTTTTGCCTCATATAATGCCCGAAGTTCTTCTTTCTCTTGGGCCCTATGATGCTCGATCTCCCACCTTTCTTCTTCAATGAGCCGGTGAAGCCTTTCAAGGCGGGACCAACCTAAAAGGGCGCTACGACCCGTTTTCCATACGAGCCATCCAAGAGAGAAAATAAGGAGGAATTTCCAAGTAGAAATGGTGAAGAGGAGGAAAAAAAAAGTGGTATAAAGAAGCAGCAGCGCTATAAGAGTTTCCCTAAGAGAATCGATGGCGGCCATTTTGTGGCCTGAGAGTTCCAGGCCATGGATTTCCATGCTTGCGGACATCCCTTTGGCCCTTGCCTGCTTTAAATGTTCTAGGACTTCCTTCCCGTGAAAATGCCTTGGCTTAGAAGAAGCTGTATTCATTAGGGCCTTCTTGTAAGACATGGGTGAGAAGCTGGCACATGTCGATATGGTCTTGGCAGGCGATCACCTCCCTGATCGAATGCATGGAGAGCTGGGCAATTCCGATATCCACAGTTTTTATTCCAAGCGCCTCAGCAATGATCGGCCCAAGAGTGCTTCCGCCTGGAAGGTCTGAACGATTGACATATTTCTGGTAGGGGAGGTTCAATTTTTTACAAAGGTGGATCACAAGAGACGATGCTGTTGCCTCCGAAGCGTATTTTTGGTTTGCATTCGACTTGATCACGACCCCCTGGCCTAAAAACGGTTGATGGTTTGGATCGTACTTATCAGGGAATGCTGGATTGAACGCATGAGCGACATCAACAGAAACGGCAAGGGACCGTTTCTTTAGTTGAAAGAACTCTTCTTCGCTGCCGCCTAGCAGAAGATGGATCCTTTTCAATAAATCAGAAAGAAAAGGAGCGGCGGCGTCTCTTGTATTTGACCCGATCTCTTCGCTATCGCAGAAAACAGCCAGTTGCAAAAGATGGGGGTCTATGCTTTTGCTGAAGATCATTCCGGCCATGCAGGCATGGGCGCTGATCAAGTTGTCAAGGCGGTAGGAAGCGAGCATTTCGCCCTGTATTCCAAGTTTTCTAGGGCCCTCTAAAGGAACTAAAAATAAATCAAAGGCAAGCAGGTCGTTGAAGAACACATGCCTGCGAAGCAAAGACTCCAGGTAGTTTTTTTGCTTGTCTGTATCTGGTTCAAGAGTTGCAATCGGGCAGAGATGGTCTTGCTTGTTAACAATAAAACCCTTTTCATTTTTATCCTTTTCCAGATGGATGGCAAGTTCCGGGATGAATAAGGGAGCGTCGTCAATATGGACAAGTTTCTCTTCAATGATATTATCTTGATTGGTGTAGACAATTTTTCCAGCAATCCCCAGGTCTCGGTTGAGCCATGAGTGCAAGATCGGACCGCCATAGACTTCTGTCTCAAAGCTGACCATGTGGTTTTTTGCAATCTCAGGCCGAGGCTTGATCTTTAATGCAGGACTGTCGGTATGGGAAGAAAGCAGGATCGCCTGTTGGAGCTTTTCCTTTGGGACTGTAAATGCGCAAAGAGACCCGCCCCTGATGACAAAATAGCTCTTTCCAGGTTGAAGCTGCCAGTTGTCTTCTTCACGAAGGGGGATGAAGTCATGGGAAGCAAAGCGGTTGCTCATTTCCAAAGAAGCATGCCAAGACGTAGGAGAGGCTTGTAAAAATCTGATACAGTCTTCCAAAATATGCGACATGTTTTGCCTATTTTTGTGGAGTGATTTCTTTTATACCGTGTAAATACTTGTGGAGCACTTCAGGAATGGCCACAGAACCGTCCTCTCTTTGATTGTTCTCAAGGAGTGCGACCATCAGGCGGGAAGTGGCAAGGCCCGAGCCATTGAGGGTATGGACAAGTTCTGGCTTTTCCTCTTTCTTGCGATAGCGGATCTGGGAGCGCCTTGCCTGATAATCTGTGCAATTAGAAACAGATGACACTTCATAATACCTGTTCTGCCCTGGGAGCCATACTTCAATGTCGACCGTTTTTGCAGCGCCAAAGGACATATCGCCAGTAACAAGGAGCATGTTGCGGTAGTGCAAGTTCAGGCCCTGGAGAACCTCTTCAGCGCTAGAGAGCATCTCTTCGAACATTTGCTCGCTTGCAAAAGGGGTGGTAAAGCAAAACATCTCTACCTTATTAAACTGATGGACCCGGATCAGTCCGCGCTCTTGGCTGCCTGCTGCACCGGCCTCCCTGCGGAAACAGGGAGTATAGGAAACGTATTTTAAGGGAAGCTGCTGCTCGTCCAATATCTCATCGAAGTGGAGGCCGTTGATGGCGACTTCCGATGTGGGGATAAGATAGAGGTGGTAGTCATCGTCACGGATCTTAAAGAGCTGCTTTTCAAATTTTGGGAGCTGCCCTGCGCCAAACATGATCTCTGGCCTTACAACATGTGGGACCATGAGCTGGGTGAACCCATTTTTTAAGTGGACTTCAAGCATGTAGTTCAATAGGGCCCATTCAAGCCTTGCACCTAGGTTGGTATAGACCGGCCAGTTGCTGCCGGCGAGCTTTGCGCCGCGCTTGAAGTCGAAAAGGTGGAGGGATTCGTTGAGCTCGACATGATTTTTAAAGGGGAAGGAGAATTCCTTTTTTATCCCATGGGTCTTAATGCAGACGTTTTCTTTTGGGTCCAAAGAGACCTTTATATTGTCCATAGGAAGGTTTGGAAAAGCAGACAGTTTGTTTTCACAGTCCTCTTCCAGTTGTTTTTGTGCTTGGTCAAATGCAGCGATCTTTTCATGCATGCCGGAAACTTCCTGCATCAAGAGGGCTGTGTCATCTCCCATCCTTTTTTTCTCGCCGATCCATTTGGACATTTGATTGCGCTTTGCTTTGAGCTCCTCGACCTCAACTTTGATGTCTCGAATTTTCTCGTCTAAGGCAACGACTTCGGAAAGATCGGCGTCAGGCTCTTTTGTTTTGAGCTTCGCTTCCACTGCCTTGCGATCTTTTCGAATTTGTTTGATATCAAGCATAAAAACCTCGCTAAAGAGAAAAACTATAGAATTTTGTTTGCTAAAAAGTCAATGCTATGGAATCGCTAAAGGAAAATAGCATTGAAAGGGAAAAAATGACCCGATCTTTTGAAAAGGGCGCATTGTTTATGGCGCTTTCTGGGATAAGCGGAAGTTTTTTCGCCTTGTTTATTAAACTTGGCATCAAGATCCCTTCGATCCCGATCCTTGTTTTTTTTCGTTTCGTCATCCCTTTTTTGATGATCCTTCCTTTTGCATTCTTTCATAAAGTGTTCAAAATTAAGGAGATTATTCATGAATTGCGCAAACAGCTCATCAGAGGGCTGTTCGTCGCAGCAGGACAGTATTGTTTTTTTTACTACCTTGTTTCGGCATCCTTGTTAAATGCGACGATGATCTTGAATTTCAGCATGGTGATGATCGTCCTGATCTCAAAATTCTTTTATAAGCACCATGTTTCGGGGTTCACATGGTTCACAGTCTTCTTCTCCCTTGGGGGCGTCTATTTGATCTTGAAGCCCGACCAGGGGATCTTTGACGCCTCAGGACTTCTGGGGCTTTTTGCCGCATTTTCTCTTGCAGTCTCTCAAATTATTTATGGCAAGCATGCGGAAGAGGGGGATATGGTAAAAAATATTTTTTATTTCTTGCTTATCCCTACTATAGCGAGTTTTGTTGTTTTATCCTGCCTGGCAATTGTTTCTCCGGAAACCATGGAGTCTATGGAGCTTTCCATTTCAAAAAATATTTCCTATTCTGCTGTCTGTCTTTTGGGAATGGGGGTGAGCAGTCTTTCAAACCAGCTTTTGCGGGGAATCGCCTATGTTCATGCAAGACCTTCTGTGTTAGCCCCTCTGATGTACATTGCTGTTGTTTTTTCTGCGAGCTTTGACTATTTTCTTTTCAATCACATTCCTGATTTTGCATCTTTAATTGGCATTTTAATAATATTATTCGGAACTATAATGCAGTTTATTGCAAATAGAAGAAATGTTTAATGATTTAATAAAAAATTATTAACAATTAAAGATAATTTGCGAGGTTTTTTCTTGATCTTAGAATAGGATCTATGATAGCCTAAACATTTTTATACAAGGTACAATCATGGACAACGCACTCCCCAAAGCTCAAAATCCTTTGATTCTTCGTTTCCACCGCTTATTGGACGCTTTTGCCAAATCAGATGATGAAAGGGATTTCTACCTGGACCGTTTGGAAGGGTTTATTTTTTATGTGGATTTGGACAAGACGCAGAAAGAGCTTGATGACCTCGATGAAGAGATCGTAAGGAACGCGGCGCGCTATTGCCTAATTCCTAAAATGACCTTTTATGAAACTAAAAAATTTATGGAAGGGTTTGTCAATGAAAAAGTTTATGACATCGATACTAAAGAAAAGCTCCTGGACGTGATCCAATCAAAAGATGCCAGGGAGAATTTTTTGGAGTTCATTTATGACCATTTGACAGAACTTGAAAAATGGCAGCAGTATTACCATGAGCGTTCGCGCATACGGATCATCGAATGGCTCCGGAACGAAAAGATCCAGTTTGTATTTGAAGAAGATTTGGACCTGCCCAGAAATATTGTTGAAAAGCTTAAAAAACATCTTTTTGATGCCAAAGTCCAAAAAGATGTCGCCTCTGCAAGGGAAAGCCTTTTAAGCAAAGCAAGAACGTATTATTCCAATGAGGCGCTCAACCCGCGCCCAAAGCGGGGACGTCCGCCAAAACAGGTTGCAAAGGTGGAGACAGAACTTCAGGTGACGCCGGACATCTATATTCATGTCCCCCCTGCAATTCGCCTTTTCTTATACCTGCCAGATATTTCCAGCCCGTCAGCTGTCACGTTCTCAGCTAGGTTCGACAATGAGGCGCAGCTCCTTGCAAGTTTAAGGGGCAGCTCAAGGGAAAAGGTCGACACCAAGTTAGAAGCATTGTCACAGCGTTTGGAGTCTTTAAGACATTTATCCAGCCGCCTTTCGAAAATGGAAGAAATCGGAATTGTAGAAGGAGAGGATAGGCTCTTGAAAGCAGTAAGCCAGGTTGAGGAGAAAGCTGAAAAAGGGATCCTGGGCGTAGTGAAGGGCTTTTTACCAAAAGGCGCAGAAGAAGCAGAAAAAAAACCGAAAGAAACCGCGAAATCCGCTGCTGTCAAAAAAGTTACGCCTATTATTTCTAAAACCAAACCTAAAAAATAATATTTATGTCCGTAGAAGTTTCCAGTCTTATCCATTCTCTTCTTGATCGCTCAGCAAAAGAATTTTGCAGAAAGGTTCTTGAGACGGTCTATTTGACCCGCTATGCTGATGACAAGATGTTTAAACTTGTCCGCCAGAATAAGGGAGGGACGTTTCACCTGCCTGTTGCAGGGCACGAGCTGATCGGTGCTGTGAGTGCGCTGTCATTGATATCCGGAAAAGATTGGGGACTGCCCTATTACAGGGACCGGGCTTTTGCCATCGGCCTTGGAGCTGATCTGATGGAACTGTTCGCCACTTTTATGGCGCGGAAAGTCCCTCACCATTCTGGCGGAAGGATGATGCCTGAGCATTTTTCTGACAAATCGCTCCACATTCCTTGCCAGTCAAGCTGTGTCGGATCACAGTTCTTACATGCTGTCGGCGTCGCAAAAGGTTTGCAGCTTGCGGGGAAGGACGAGGTTGTTTATGTTTCAGCGGGCGATGGCGCAACTTCCCAGGGAGATTTTCATGAAGCGCTCAATTTTGCGTGCGTGCATAAGCTTGGTGTGATCTTTGTCATCCAAGACAATGGGTGGGCGATCTCTGTTCCTGTTAAGGAACAAACGGCCGGCGGATCGATCGTATCTCTTGTCAAAGGATATGCAGGCCTTTCTGTATTTGATGTGGACGGGACAGACTTTGCTGAGGTGTCCACGGCGTTGCAATCCGCGGTTGAAAAAGGGCGCCTCATGCTTGGGCCAAGTGTTGTGGTGGCAAAAGTTCCAAGGCTCGGGCCCCACAGCAGCAGCGACGACCAGGCCAAATATAAAGATAGCGAGACGATCCAAAATGAAAAAAAACGAGACCCGATCCCACTATTTGTGGATTATCTGGTCCGGGAAGGGATCCTATCTTCCGAAGAGATCGAAGAGGTTCGCCGCGGCTGTCTGGAAAAAATTGAACATGCGGCCTTAGAAGCTGAGAAACTCCCTTTTGAATCGACATCGACTGTTTTAGACCATGTCTTTAAAGAGGTGAAAGACGAGGTTGAAGAAAGTACAGAGGACCTCTCAGGCGAATCGGTCGTGATGGTCGACGCCTTGAACCACGGGCTTGACGAGGAAATGAAAAAAGATCCAGGCATTGTTGTGTTTGGTCAGGACGTGGCGCATGGCAAAGGCGGTGTGTTCGGCGTCACCCGCAACCTCACGGCAAAACATGGCAACGACCGTTGTTTTAATTCTCCTTTGGCCGAATCTACAATTATTGGTGTTGCAACCGGGATGTCGTTTGTTGAGGGGTTTAAGCCTGTTGTCGAGGTCCAGTTTGCCGACTACCTTTGGACGGGGATCAATCAATTGTTCAATGAGCTCTCCAGCATCCATTACCGTTCGAACGGAGAGTGGAACTGTCCTGTTGTTGTTCGCATG
>JASHWM010000203.1 GCA_030044075.1 Candidatus Rhabdochlamydia sp.
TTTTTTATAGTTAATAAACTCTGAGTGATCAGGGCCTAGGCTGGGAGAGATACACACAATGATATCATCCACCTTGCTGCCTGATTCTTTGAACTTTTGGATGGTATTGCGGTAAATATTTTGGACATTTCCTCTCCATCCGCAGTGGACGCTTGCAATCGTTTTTGCAGCGGGATCAACAAAGAGTGCAGCCTGGCAGTCTGCATGTTTTGCCATGAGTGTGAGGTTGGGTGCTTTGGTAATCAGCCCATCAACATCTTCTATTACCTTTGAAGAGTGTTCATCTACCCAGGAAACATTTGCAGAGTGGATTTGTCTTGGGCAAATTGTTTTTGTGTGAGCAAAAGTCTGTCTGACTTTTTCCAGGTTTCTTTCAACATTGGCGATGTCGTCTTGCGTTGATTTTCCCAGATTGAGCGAGTCAAAGGGTGAGGGACTTACTCCGCCGTGGCGGAGGAGAACTCCATGGTCCAGGTTGGGAATGTTGTGCAATAGGTCAAATTGCAAATAGTGGATTCCATTTTTTTGCCTGCGGAGCATATTAATTCGAACAGACCTCGCACCAGATTTTAAAGTTAGGATTGCAATGATCGCAAATGCGGCATTTCCATTGGCCCTTATCGCATTTTTGCTGTTTATAGTCTTTAAAATAAAATCCCAGGCCATCCGAATATACCGCTGCGGTTTCGATGACATGGTCATCATGTAGGCTTACTAAGATGATGTTGTTTTCAAAATTCAGCTGATCGGCATAGACGTAGGTTTTCTTGCAGGCAATAAATTCTTTGATGCCTTCTTCGCATGCGAAAGAAGAGATGCAAAGTAAGAGAAAAAGCCACGTATGTCTCATTGGTTTCTCCTAAAGTCACTGGTTGACTTATGGAAGGATTGTAAACGTAGTATTTATTTTTTGTGAAATTTATTTTAAAAAATCGGGAGTATCTTTTTTTTCATCAATGTTTTTTTAGAAGTTTGGTACGATCTGGAGAAAAAGGGTTTTTTATGGAAATACATGAATACTTGATCTTGTTCAAAGACCCTATGAGGACCTGCGCGTATCTTGCGCTCACAATGAGCATCATCAGTCTCTGGATAAAAAATTCCTTCTGGATTTGGGGGTCCTTGCTGATTGCGGGGTTGGTCTTTGCCAGTATTGCGAATGTTGTAGACCCTATGTCTATTGCGACAATCGGAATTTTTGGCTGGCTTGCGTGGCTTTTTCAATATGTAAAAGGGAAAGGAAAGATTGCCATAGGGATTTTAGTGATCTTTTTTTCTCTTGCCCTATGGGCGCATAAGATGCCTGGGATCAATAATATGAAAGTTGCCGAAGGTGTCTTAAGTCCCGGGGGGATCCATTACAACTTGTGGTTTAATTTTGACAAGCCGCTTGTGGGTCTTTTTTTGCTTGCGTGGGTAGTTCCTATTGTTTCTTCCTTTGCCCAGTGGGGAAAAGCTTTTAAGCAGTCTTTTTTTCTGATTGTCGGGGGAGTTCTTCTTTTGATCGTTATTTCAATGAAGGGAGGACTTGTGGCATGGGACCCAAAAATTCCCAGGATCAGTTTGCTTTTCTTATGGGCCAACCTGTTTTTTGTGTGTATTCCTGAAGAAGCGTTCATGAGAGGCTTTTTACAAAGAGAGCTCTGCAAGTTGCTTGGTGAGCGCCTCTTTGCAAAGATCATTAGTGTGGTCGTTATAGCAGGGATCTTTGCAGGTCTTCATTTTTTCTGGATTCAAGACCCATTTTTTCTTGCTATGGTTTTTTTAGCAGGGGTGATCTTTGGCTCTATTTATGAAATTACGAGAGTGATTGAAGCGAGCATCCTGTGCCACTTCGTTTTCAATGTCACCCATTTTTTCCTGTTTACCTATCCGATCCTTGGTTAATGCGGGGGTTGGACATAGGGAGCGCAAGGAGGTTCTTCAGGAGGTTTGTTCAGTAATACCCCATTATTCTGCGCTGTCTGTGCGACGGCATTGTCAGCAGTCATAGGATCGCCGTTGGTATCGAGCATCCCTGTCATAAGGATCGCCTCATTTCTTTGCTGATCGTTGAAAACAGCGCAAAATAGGTGCTTATAATAGGGAGAAAGGAGGGTCATATAGTCTCTTTGCGTAGGAGAAAGAGCTTGTTCGCATTCTCCTAAAGGATAATTCTGAGAATTTTCTTCCAGGGCGTCATAGGGTGAGCAATAATTTGCGAGAAGGGCAATAAGTGCGATCATGGGTATTATCCTCGGTTTTTTCGGATTCTTTTATAAAGAATTTTTTTTGTCAATTATTAGAGAGAACCCTACAATCCGGATTAAAGGGAGGGGTTATGACAGATCGTCCGCTCGAGTGCAACCACTGTAAGAGGCAAATCAAAATCCTCTATAAGGAAATTGTTGATGATTCCATCGTGAGCTTTGAAATGTGCGGAGAGTGCCCTGTCGTAGAGCGAAAGCTGCATGGATCTAAAGTCTCTTCTGGCGCTGCAGAGCTCGGCATTTACTGCGACCACTGTCATACAACCCTTGATGAAGTAAAAAGAGGAAGCGATCTGGGTTGCAGCGAGTGCTATGCCGTTTTTTCAGATGTGATCTTAGCAGAGCTGCAGTCTGCAGAAAAAGCGAGGGGATTGAAAGGGATTTATACCAAGAAAGGGGGAGTTACACATCTTGGGAAAACACCAAATAAGTCTCTTGGAGTCGCTCTTTCCAGTCGTATTGCCTCTTTGAATGAAGCTCTCAATGAAGCTCTCAGAAAAGAAAACTACGAAGAGGCGGCTTGGCTTAGGGACCAGATCAAGGCGTTAACAGAAAAAAAAGAAGAGAAGCAAGATGGACCTGCCTAAATTTTTGCTGAGCGACACACCATGGGAGCGTCAAAATTCTATATGGCTTGCCAGCAGTTTTGAGCTGTTTAGAAATTACTCTCGCTATAAGTTTCCCAGCAAAATGGACGAGAATGAAAAAAAGAGCCTTTTGCTTTTACAAAAAAAAGTAGTTTTAGAAATAGGTGCGCTCCACCAACCTGTATGGCTCGAAGGGAGCACGCTTTCTGTACTGGACAGGGAGTTTTTATTTGAGCGATTTTTATGTTTGGAGATACCTCAAATCCCCTCGTCAGAAGAAGTATTTGTCGTTGATACTTCCGGGGAAGTATTGCTCACCCTTCATACCAATGACCACATCCATTTGCGATTTATTGATTATTCCCAAAAATGGGAAAAAGGGTTTGAGAGGCTATCTGAAATTGAAACAGCGATCGGCAAGGAAATCGACTATGCTTTTTCCAGCAAGTTCGGTTATTTGACCGCAGATCCGTTCCAATGCGGGACAGCGCTCAAGGCGGAGGTGTATTTGCATCTGCCTGCCCTTATTCACATGCGGCAGCTGGAAACGGCCTTGGTAAAAGAGAAGGAGGAAGAGGTCATTGCTATGGGCATGAAGGGAAACCTGGAAGAGATGATCGGAGATGTGCTTGTCCTGGAAAATTATTATACGCTCGGTGTCAATGAAGACACGATCCTTCGAGCGCTCCATATTTCTGCATCAAAGCTCGTTGGACTGGAAAAAGCGCTCAGGCTTCCTATAAAAGAGCAAAAATTTCCTGAGATCATGGACAGCATATCGAGGGCCTTTGGACTTCTTCGCCATTCCTATCAGCTAGAAACAAAAGAAGTCCTTGATGCTCTCAGCTTGGTCATGCTTGGGATCGACCTGGGCTGGGTGGGAGGGATAAGTGAAGCGAAAATCAGGGAGCTTTTCTTTAAATGCCGCAAGGGCCATCTTGTAACAGCTTTAGGAAAAAAAACGATGGAACCTGCAGAGATTGCCAAGCAAAGGGCACATTATTTGCATGGGGAGCTATCAAATATGAAACTCTTGATTGAGTCTTGAAGCAGCGTCTCCAATGTTTTCTCCTCTGCAATGAAGAACTCTTGCAGGTGTAATGTTCCAGTACACCTCATCGGTTGATTCGCCATATTCTTCTACAAAATCACTTTTCATATCGAGGACTTCTTGGAAATTGTCCGCTTCCTCACCTGATAGGAAAGAGAGCTTGAATTTTTCTAGGGCGATGTACTCAAAATAGGAAATTGTCCCATCTGGTTTTGTAAGCTCCCGATATTTTGCAAGGACGCTTTCCACAAAATCGGGAGTAAAAGAATTGAGTGGCAGTCCGGAGACGACGACGTCATATTTCGGAGAGCTGAAATCCAAAATGGAGATGTGATGTATGGTAACGTTATCCAGATGGCGGAATTTTCTCTTCAGCAGCTTGCAGAGCTGCGCATCATACTCTACAACGTCCAAATGATCATTCGGGTTCATTTTTGCTACAATCTCTACAGTAAAAGGGCCTGTTCCTGCTCCGATCTCCAAAATTCTGCGAGGAAGTGGATGATCAGGAGAGATTTTGCTTGTGATGCTATTGATCAGTGCGGCAGAGCTTGGAAAGATGGACCCAATTGTCGAGGGAGAAGCCATAAATCTTTGGACAAACAGCGCGGCCTCGCTAGCATAGGAGCCTTGGTATGGCGGTACCTGAAGATCTTTTTTCGTCAGGCATTCAACCATCCTCTCATCATAAAATTCTTCATAGGAAGGATCGAGAAAATAATAAATATTATTGAAGAAATAATGCACGGCGTTTTCAAGCACACTGCATTGTATATGGTGGCTTCCGGCAGCCTGCTGGGCCTTTTTTACTGCAATAACTTCTAGACCTTTGTATATCCCGGTCGAGGAAGTGTCTCCTACTTTTGAAAGGACTGTTGCCATTTTTATCCTCAGATAATTATTTAAGGATAATATTTTATAATAAAAATGGTAATAATTCAATTGTAACTTTTTAAATAATAATTATTAAATACGGGTGCCTTTAAAATGAAATTTTTGACAGGAGGGCATTTGATCTAGACAATTTAAGCGAAAGGGGGTAAATCAATTTTTTTAAATGGTCTTTTCGAGGGATGATGAAGACTTCGGCTGTCATTCTCATGGGGGGGAGCGGAGAGCGTTTTGGGAGTGCAGTTCCCAAACAATTCCATTCCATATCGGGGAAAAAAGTCTACCAGCATACTCTAGAGCGTTTATATAAAAGCCGGTATTTCCATGAGATCATCCTAGTTGTTCCCAAAGAGTGGAAAGAAAAAGTGGAAGAAGAGACAAAGGATTTCTTTGGCACTGCAGTTATTTTAGGGGGGAAATCTAGACAGTCGTCTTCGTATCTTGGCCTGCTTGCCTGCAAAAGCAGTACGGAATATGTCCTTGTCCATGATGCCGTGAGGCCTTTTGTCAGCATCGATATCCTAAAAAGAAATATATCGGCTGTGCAGCTCTATGGAGCTGTCGACACCTGCATCCCTTCGGCAGATACTCTTGTGTATGCTCCAAATAAAGAGGAAATTGCAGGTATTCCCGACAGGTCGCACTATCTGAGAGGACAAACTCCCCAGACTTTTTCGTATGGCCTTCTAAAAAGGGCCCATGAAAAGGCGATCCATGACAACTATGAGAATGCTTCGGATGATTGCCAGCTTGTCGTGAAGCTTGGAGAAAAAGTCCATGTTGTTATGGGGGAAGAGCGCAACTACAAGATCACAACAGAACTAGACCTTTTTTTAGCCGAGCAACATTTTCGGCTCGAACAAAAAATAGTCAGCCTCAGTGGAGATATGTCCCATCTAAAAGATAAGGTCATTGTAGTGACCGGAGGCACAGGCGGCATAGGACTTGGACTTGTCAACTTGCTCAAAGAATATGGGGCAGTGCCTATCGTTGTATCAAGGAGCTCAGAGACCTATCCAGCTGACCTCCGAGATGCAAAAGATGCAAAAAGGGTCTTTGAAACAATTTTCCAGAAGTATGGGGCAATCGACGGCCTTGTCAACAGTATTGGATTTTTAAAAGTGAAAGAGCTGCAAGCTTTGCTGCCAGAAGAAGTCGAAGAGTTGATCGATGTCAACTTGCAGGCGCTCATCTACAGTTGCCAATATGCAAAACTAAAGCCTGGCGCACATATTGTGAACATCGCATCCTCGTCTTATGCCAAAGGCAGAAAAGACTTTGCAGTCTATTCCTCGACAAAGGCTGCCGTCGTTAATTTTACACAAGGCCTTGCAGAAGAAAACCCCCATTTGCAAGTGAACGCTGTAGTACCTCAGCGGACAGCGACCAAGATGAGGTATGAGAACTTTCCACTTGAAGATCAAAATGAGTTACTCCCTCCTGAAAAAGTTGCCCTCACTATCGTGGAGCTTCTTTCAAACAAGGAAATTACAGGAAGTATTATCGAAGTCAGAAGAAATTGAAATAGAGTGACTTTCAAATTTATTTCTCTATTCTTCTACCTTTTTTATTCAGCTATTTGTTAAATTGAAGATAGAAATCTTTCAAATATTCACAGATATTATGCAGCTAAAAGATGCAATAAAAATCATAAAAAGACATCATAAAAATCTCTTGTCGCAAGGAGTGCGTGAAATTGCCATCTTTGGATCCGTTGCAAGAAATGAAAGCACATCGAAGAGCGATATAGATATTCTTATTGACTTTGACCCAAAAAAAGGTCTCTTTGTTTTTGTTGGACTTAAAAACTATTTAGAAAGCATTCTTAATTGCAAAGTGGATTTAGTGAGCAAAAATGCATTGCATCCTGCTTTAAAATTAAGAATTTTACAAGAAGCTAAGTATGTCTTCTAGAGATTGGACTTTTCGCATTCAAGATATTTTAACATCAATTGAAAAAATAGAAAGTTACATCAAAGGGATGACATTTAGAGAATTCAAAAAAAATACGCTTGTAATGCAGTCGTTCGTAATTTCGAGATTATCGGAGAAGCCAGTAAACACATTCCAGCAAGCATTCGAAATCAATATCCTGAAATTCCATGGCCAGAAATGACCGGTATGCGAAATGTTCTCATACATGAATATTTCGGTGTCGATGGCAAAACAGTATGGTATACTGCAAAAAAATATTTACCACCTCTGAAAAGAAAACTATCTTTAATATTTTCTGAAAAAAGAAAAAAAATTCAGAAATGAATTCTTCGCATATACATTTCATTCACTTAGGTCAAAAATGAAAAAAGCTAAAGTTTTTGTTGACGATGTCTTAGCTGGCTACTTTGTCGAAATTGAAAAGAGAAAAAAATATTGTTTTTATTATTTGGATGGCTATGAAGGGGGTTCTATAAGTTTGACGATGCCAGTATCTCAAAAAGTCTATACATTTGATACATTTCCTCCATTCTTTGAAGGTTTTTTACCCGAAGGGATTATGCTTGAGCTCTTATTAAGAAAAACTAAAATTGATAAGGACGATTTTTTTGAACAATTAATGCGTGTTGGTGGTGAACTTATTGGAAATGTCAATGTTGAGAGAGATTTGTGAAAAATTAAGCTTCCAAACAAAGAAATGCCGGATTTGATTTCCCTTTATGCGTCACCCAACATTCTTGTAAGAGATTGTGATCGAGAATCAGTTCCCCTTCGGGAAAAAGAACCTCTTGTAAAAGGTGAACGAGGCATCTGGCATATGCCTGGCTTGCTTCATGGGGCTTTGCTTTTGGATACCCAGAAACATGAACAATAGAAATACCTTTAAAAATGACCGCTTGATCGCTTTTTGCATGGGCGACACTTCCCCCTTCATTGACAGTCAGGTCGATGATGACAGCGCCATTGGGTAGAACACACAAACTTTTTTCATCGATGAGCATGGAAGATCGAATTCCGGGAGTTCTTGCAGCAGCGATGATAATGGTTTCTTCCTGTAAATATTGCCGGATGAATTCCACCTGATGCACATCTTTTGGTATAAGACGATAGACGACGCCAGATGATTCGAACATTTCACGATACTGCTCTTTCCTCCCAAAAACCTGGACTGGCATCCCAATTTTTTTGGCTTCTAAGGCTGCGTTATAAGAAGCAGGCCCAGTACCAATGAGGGTCAGTTTAGGGGGATTTGGGCCTTGGTATCTTTGCAGACCATCCTGAAAAGCAAGTATCCCTGCAATACGGCTCATTGCTGCTTGGAAATTTTTTGGATCGTTGATGGATAGGCTTTTAAATAAATCAACAGAAAATGTTGTGATGCCAAAAGCTTGCCAAGTGTTGATCCGGTCATTTGCATGAACGGGGTCTAGGGGATCTAGAAAACCTAGCATGCAGGTGTTTTCTTGAAATAATCTTTTCTCGAATTGCTCTCTTGTTTTGCTGGGGAGTTTTACTCTCAGGATGAGTGTGTCCCTTGGGAATCCATCTAGTGATGGGGAAAAAATTTCAGCGCCCATCTTGATGTAGTCGGCATCAGTAAACCCTGCTAGCAACCCAGCGCCCGATTCGACCAATATCCGATACGACCTTGGAGCTAATAAGGTGATTGTTTCGGGTGTTAATGCAACCCGTGATTCGCCTTCCCTTGTTTCCTTAACGACAAGTAGCTGTTTGACTTTCATAACTTTTATTCAACCAGATTGCTTTTAAAAATGAGAGAAAAATTCCTAGTAAATTAATCAGTCCTTACTACATATTTTTTCATCTTTTTAAGGGGTAAATCGAATGATAGCAGCTGTTCATTCTACTCTAGTGCAAAATGGAATTGTATCTGAAGAGGCTTTAACAAACTTAAGAGGAAATGTAGCGCTTCGAGTTGCTCAAGCAGCTTCTTATCTTACGGACCCAATATGTAAAGCGCACGAATTGCTTATAAGATCCTATGTACATGATACATTGCACCCCGCCGCTGGCAGAGTGGATAGGCTGGTCTCTAAATCGCTGCTTATGGGGGAAGCTTGCGTCTATGCTCTTGGTGCCGCCTATACAACAATGCCGGGGATGGTCCTTCGTTTTGCCGCAAATCAAATTCAACCGCAGTCTTTCCTATATCAAAAGGGAAATGTCCCTTCTAAAGAGATCCAAAATAGAGAGTTCTCCTTACTTTCCTGGAATGTTTGCATGATCAATGGAGGCTATCCCATCACAGATGGGGGAGTGACGCCGTGGGTTTTTCGTATTGATAATGTGATCAAAAGGGTGAGAGAACAAAACGCAGATGTCGTTTGTCTTTATGAAGTTTTTGATGTTAATGCAGCCCTCTATATGTGCGATAAATTACAGGACCAGTACTCGCATTTTTATTTTAATATGGGCAGTAAAACAATTGGCGCGCCATCAGGATTGTTTATTGCAAGTAAACTAGAAGTGAACAACCCTGAATTTATTCCCTTTTCACAAGACATGTTAGATGGCCGGGCAAAATATTCTGGAAAAGGCTTTTTTTCATTTGATATTCAAAATGATGCGACTGTGTTTGCGACTCACCTGCAACACTCAGAAATTTGCCACTCTCCTACAAAGGGAGAAAAAGATGCTAGGAAACAAGAAATGCACCTGATCATGGACAAAGTTAATCAGGTCATAGGCAAGGCAGTCATTGTAACTGGAGACCTCAATATGGATGATGATGAGTGCAGGTCTTTGCCATGGTTTGCCGACTTTGTAAAAGGAGATCAATATTCAGATCCAAAAAGGACCTGGGGAGGAGATGAATATTGTGCACGCCTTGTCGGAAAATCACCTTCAGGTCCTTTGAACTTAGATCATACCATGACCAAGGTAGGAAAGGGCTGTCGTATTCAAACCTCTCTGATAGAATCAGGATTTGAT
>JASHWM010000204.1 GCA_030044075.1 Candidatus Rhabdochlamydia sp.
ACTTCTGTTTGGAGGAGAGGGTCTTGGACCATGAGGGATTGGGAGCCTCTCATAAAGTCGATCAAAATACCCGCTGTATCAGCGATATAGAAAGGGATGCTGCAAAGTACTGCAATGAAAAGGCCGACGAGGAGTTCTTTGAGAGCAAATCCCACATAGTTCATGTCAAAATGAATGAGGCTGTTGCTTGTCATCACCATCTGCGGGAGCATGATAAAAACGATGGCTGCGGTTAGGCCGATCTTAACGCTGCCAGGGAGTTTCCCTCCAAGAAAGGGGGCAAAAGCGACGATCGGGGCGACCCGCATGATCCCTAAGAGGAAAAGGCCAAAGAGAGAGGGGAGCGTTGCACTTGGATTCTGCAAAAAAAAACTGTAGAACCCGCCATTTGGAATCATTATTTATGACCATTTGGGGAAGTTCACGAAAATGTTATTTGTAAATTGCATAATCTGGGCGCTTAGCCATCCTCCCAAGACAAGAAGGGTCACGATCACAGCAATTAACTTTACGGTGAAGGAGACAGTCTGTTCCTGGATCTGTGTCGCTGCCTGCAGGATTGCGATGAAAAGGCCAAGGGCCGTGCTGATAATGACCGGAGGCCCCGACAAGATGAGGATCAACAGCAGTGCCTGATAGGACAACTGGTAAAGTTCTGCTCCGTACATAGCCTCTCCTTATTGTCTGAATGTCAATACTAAGCCTTGGATTAATAGAGTCCATCCATCCACCATGACAAGCAAAAGCAGTTTGATCGGCAGAGCGATGGTCAGTGGCGAGAGCATCATCATACCCATGGCCAGGAGGATATTCGATACGACCATATCGATGATAAAAAAGGGCAGGTAGATCAGTACGCCGATCTCGAACGCTGTTTTTAACTGCGAGGTGATGTAAGCGGGGATGATCACAATGAAGTCAGTTGGTTTAAGGCTTTCCCTGAATTGTTCAGGGAACGACTTATAGGCAAGTTGGTAAAAACTTGCGATATGTTTTGGCAGGGTGTTCCTTTCTAAAAAGGACCGAAGGGGTTCTTTGGCCTTATCGATCGTCTGCACAATATATTCTGCTGTTTCTCCGGTGAAGAGCTTTTGGGGGATCCCCTGTTTTTCGTCTAAATGTGCCGCATTGTACATCGCAAGGCCCGTCGGGAACATCACATAGATTGTCATCAGAAGGGCCACACCATTGATGACCTGGTTGGGAGGTGCTTGCTGAACTCCAAGGGCATTTCGTAAAAGAGCAAGCACAATGACGATCTTTACGTAGGACGTCAGGAGCATGATCGCAAAAGGAAGTATGGAAATTCCGGCGAGGACTGCCATTTCCGTGATGATCGTAGGCTGTTCTACAGGCCCTGCGGGTGTCGGGATCATTCCCGGTTCAAGTCCTTGGGCAAATAAAGAGCCTCCAAAGAGAAGGCTGATAATGAGCAGAAAACAAATTCTCTGTAACATAGCTTATCCACTTTTCTGCTTTGTGAAACGCTCAAATGCTGTCTCCAGCGCTCGCCACTGGTTTTCGATTTCGGCATTAATGATGCCGCTTTCTGTTTCAATGATGCATCCGCCTTGCTGGATGTCTGCTCTTTCTTGAATCGAGAAGCTTTCAATCTTTTCAAACATTTCCTTAATGACCGATTTTTCTTTTTCGAGCGATTCCTTATCCGCCTTGTTGACATAGATGACGATACGATGGTTCTGTGTGACAGGGAGCAGCGTTTGCATCACGATGTCGACAATCGTTTCGGGATGGGTCTCGAGTTCTTTGGAGACAATTTTTTTTGCCGCCTTTAGCGCCAGAGGAAGAATTTGCCTTTGGAGCTCTTGTCTCATCAGCTTTACAATATCATCGAACTGCAGAATTTTTTCATGTAGCTGAACAAGCCCTTCCTGAAATCCTTCATCTTTCGCTTTTTTTCGGAGATCTTCGCATTCCCTTTCGGTTTGTTTGCGGTATTCTTCTGCATCATCCTTTGCTTTTTCTAGGACCTCTTCCGCTGTTGCAAGATGGATGTAGTCGTCTTTGGGGATAATTTTTTTCCCATCGCTTGGGTGGACATCACCTTGATAAATCAGAGAGAAGAATTTCATATTTTTCTTTTGATGTATTGAATGATTTCAAGCACTTGGTCAATTAAGATCTCTTTTGCTTGATCTTGTACTTTTGTGCAAAGGTTATAAAACATTTGTGCGTGCTTTTCATGCAAAAGATGAGTGGCATACCACTTAAAACTAGATTGGCTATCAGAGCAGGCCTTGGCAAGGCGGTTGATCCCCCTTTGCGTGAGCATGGTTTGCAGTGTGGGTGCATCTTCCTTCCAGCTAGCGAGCTGCATCTTTCCAAAGGATAGCGCCGTTTTGTGTTGGATCAGGCTGCGGATAAAATTGGACTGTTCTTTTGAAAGGAGCGCTTGGATCGATCGAATTTTTTTTGTATCGATGATCAGCCGCATTTCACTTGCAAGGTCATGCATGGCGAGCAAGCTGATAAGGAGGTCCATTTCTTGATAAGAAACCGAAAGCAGCGGATCTAAGCTCGAGCTTGGCAAAAGAGGGATTGGCATAGGAGGGATGTCATTGCCGATGACCCTTTCCCATAAATACTTTCTTAAGAACTTTTTTCCTTTTTCCGAAAGGAGTAGGGTTTGCTTTGTCAGAAGAAGTTCTTTTTCAAGAGCTTTTGCATAGTCTTCTGAAAGGGCTTCCAAAAAAAGGAAAATCTCTTTTTCACTAAATCCGCGAAGGATGGGTGCAAGCCATGATGGATGCAGTTTCTCAAGAGGCATCTCGTCTAAGTTTTGGGAAAAGATATTAAAGGGGAGCGCATAAAGCGCTGCAATTTTTTGCGCTTCCTCAACTGCAAGATGTTTCATCAGATTTTTTTTGAGCGGGGACACTTCTAAAAAAGTCTTACAGATGAGGAGCCCAGGGTTCATGGATCATCACTCTTTTCGAGGTGTTGGAGGAGCTGTCTTGTTTTTATTCTCTATATGGATCGGGGCGGGCTCTAGCAAAGCTTTGAACCCAGACGATCGTATGAGAGGATAAAACTTCCATATCATCCAAGCGACGACAATCCCTAGAACGATCACCAAGCTGCAAAGTGTAAACAGGAGCATGCGGAAACGCCCAACGGATGCCTGGTTCATGATGATCGACCATACGCTTACATACTCTTTAGGATGCGCTGCGATCATTTCTTGTGCTTCTTGGAGCGAGATGTCGGAAAAGCGGGAACGATCTGATATGACTGTCACATCATTGACGTCGAGCCCATTGACGCTTCCTGCAACCAGAAGTTTGATCTTAGTGGTGAGATGGCTGTTTGGATCTTCCAGAATTCCTTGATGTTTTACATAAACGGATGCAGTGACTTTTTTCTGTGGGCCAAGGCCTGGAACACCAGTTTCAGGAGGAGGAAAGGAGAGCTCGACATCTGCATCTAAAATGCCATCGATCTTGCGGATAGTGTTTGCGATTTGCTCGGCAAGGCCAGCCTGGTACCGGATTGTTTCTTCCCTTTCCGAAGACATCAGCCCCTGCTTTGCAAAAAGGTCCAGGAGGCTGACCCCTTTTCTTCTTGGAAAACCATTTTGGTTCAGTAGAGCCATGGCCTCTGTTGAATTAGTGGGTGCAACAGCGATATCGAACAAAAGGTTTGTGGATTGTCCTCCTCCAGGCGCAGTGCTTATTGCGGTGATTTTTTGTGCGGGTATCCCTTTGCTCGCAAGGAACACAATAATCTGATTGGCCTCGCGTTCATCAATATTGGAAAGGATGACCTGGTTGCTCTCGCATCCCGTTAAAAGAAGAAAAGTAACTGAAAAAACAAAGAATTGTAATAAGCGCTTAATCATAGCCTCACTCGATTGCTGGGCAAGTTTTCAATTTTTTTCTTATAACAGTTTTGTGAGTTTGCGAATATTTTTATTTTTTCGCATTCAGAAGACGAAGGACAGATTGAAATATTTCTTCTGGAGAAAATTGAAGGAGGCAAAAGGGCTCTCTGCATTTTTTTCGAAGGCATGGGGTGCAGGTAGGCGGCTTTGCGTGAATGACCGTGTTTTCCAAGGGGATGTGGGGCCCGCAAAGTTTAGGGTCGGTCGCGCAAAATAGCGCGATCGTCGGTGTTGATGTGCTAAAAGCAATGTGCATCGGACCTGTATCCCCAATAACAAGGAGCGTTAATTTTGAGATGAGCGCGGCAAATGATTTGAGGGAAAGCTCGCCGGTTATTGCAACGGCCCCTGGAATGGAGCTTGCGATTTCATCGACCAGGTTTTTTTCTTGGGCTGTCCCGGTGATAAGGATATGGCAGGGAAGTTGCCCTGAGATTTTTTTGCCGAGTTTCACAAAGCAGGAAGGGTCCCATTGTTTAAATCGGTCTTTTGCTCCAGGGTGCAGTGCGATCAGGGGAAGAGAGGGATCAATGTGGTGCTTCTGTAGAAAAAGGTGCGCTTCTTTTTTGCTCTCTTCATTAAAAAACAGCTGCAATTTTTTTGGGGATACAGGTACTCCGATTGCTTCGACCAGCTCAAGCCTTCTTTGGACCTCGTGCACTTTTTTTAGAGGAACAGCAGTTGTCAAAAGGGAATCAAGACCTTTGTTCAGCTGCGCAGTCCCGATAATTTCTGGAATTCCCAGCATGTAGCAAAAAGGGAGGATTTGCCTTTGGGAGACATGGAAGATGAATGCGGTTTCAAACTTTTCTTTCTTAAGAAGAGGAAACAGTTTTAATAGGGGAAAGATCCCTCTTTTTTTGATCGTGAAGATCCGATCAATAAGAGGATTTTGGGAGAGGACTGCTTCTCCAATGGAGCTTGTGAGGACATTGATCGAGCATTTGGGGTAGGCTTCTTTTAACGACTGGATCGCAGGTGTGGCCCAAATCGTATCTCCCAGCGCTGTTGTTGAAACGATCAGGTATTTTCTATAGGCAGGGTCGGTCTTGCTTGGCGAAAGGGGATTCAGCGATCTGTACAAACCAAGCAAAGCAAGAATTAAAAAATTTTTCATTTTTTCCTCTAGAGGGCAAATTATACTTCTTTTGCCTTTTTCTTGGCATGTGAAGATGCATGAAGCTGGAAAAAAATGAAACAGGATCAAAAAACGGGAAAGTTCTTTGCTTGGAAGTCATTTGACAAACTGAAAATATATTTATATAGTCCGTTTTTCCATCATAGATAGAGAGACCTTATGGACCTAGACTACCAAGCTGAGATGCTCATTAATAAAATGAAGCATTACCTGATTACCACGATGGGGGTGACAGTCGATGAGGCGACCGATGAAGAGTTTTATCGAGCTTTTGTCCTGACCCTTCGTGAAGAGATCATGATCAACTGGACGTCAACTGCTCACACCTATAGGCAAAACAGCGTCAGGATGCTGTATTATCTATGCATGGAATACATGCCTGGAAGGATGACCGGGAACAATATTTCCAACATTAACGCCATTCCACTTGTAAAACTGGTCCTTTCTCGGATGAAAAGAAATTTTGACGGCGTCTTAAAACAAGAGCCTGATATTGGAATAGGCAATGGAGGCCTGGGGCGTCTCGCTTCCTGTTTACTTGACTCTTTAGCAACACAGCAATATCCCGCATTGGGATATGGACTTCGTTACCAATATGGAATTTTTGAACAGGAGATCTGGAATAACAATCAGGTGGAAAGGCCTGATATTTGGCTTTTATACGAAAACCCCTGGGAGTTCCGAAGGGATTATCATGCAGTGTCCGTTCACTATGCCGGCCGGCTGGTCCCATATATTAATCATCAGGGTGTCGATATCCCCGATGTCGTGGAAAGCGAAGAGGTTCGCGCACTTCCTTACGATTTTCCTGTCATCGGATATAAGGAAAGCGGCGACTTTACAGTTGGGACCTTGCGGCTTTGGAGCACAAAGGAGTCGCCAAGAAATTTTGAGCTTCAGCGTTATAATGCCGGCCGCCTTGACCAGGCATCGGAAAACACTTCACTGACAGATGTGCTGTATCCCAATGACAATAATGAGACAGGAAAAAGGATCCGGCTCAAGCAGGAATTCCTTCTTGCATCTGCTTCGATACAGGATATTGTCCATAGTCATCTTCGCCATTATCCGACGATCGCATCATTGCCTGACAAGGTAAGGATTCAAATCAATGACACGCATCCGGTCCTCGCAATGATCGAGCTCATGCGCCTTTTGCTTAGAGAGCACAACTGCGCGTGGAAGGAGGGATGGGAGATCGTGAGCGCATGCTTTAATTATACAAACCATACTGTTTTAAAAGAGGCGCTTGAGGAATGGAACCAAAATCGAATGAGCCATCTTCTCCCGGGGCATTATCGCATTATTGAAAAGTTGAACTTGGAGCTGTGCAATTCCATACGGAAAAAGTATCCTTCCGATGAAGAAAAGGTCAGGAGGATGTCCATCATCGAAGGGGGTCAGGTCAGGATGGCCTATTTGGCAATTTATGGGTCTCATCGTATCAACGGAGTGGCCGAGCTCCACACGGAAATTTTAAAGAACACGATCTTTAAAGATTTTTATGAGATGTATCCCGAAAAGTTTGTCAATGTGACAAATGGTGTGACGCAGCGCCGATGGCTCCTTCATGCCAATCCTCTTCTCTCCGAATTTATCTGCAAAAGGATCGGCAGGGACTGGATCGTTGATTTTTCAACAATTGGAAGACTTGCAGAATATGCCAGCGATCCTGAATCGCAAAATGAATTTATGGAGATCAAAAAAGAAAACAAGCGAAGGCTGCTCCAGTTTATCCAGCAAAAAGGAAGGTGGCGCGACGAAAAAGGAAGAGGCATCGATACAATTGGAGTTCTAGATGAAGATGCGTTGTATGAAGTGCACATCAAACGCTTTCATGAATATAAAAGACAACTGATGAACGCTCTTCATGCAATCATGCTGTACCAAGATCTGCAAAAAGACCCAAGCTCCCGAATTAAGAGGATGATCATTTTTGGAGGCAAGGCCGCCCCAGGCTATGCAGTTGCAAAGAGCATTATCCATCTGATCTGCTGTATTGCCAGAAAGATCGATTCCGATCCGGTCATTGGATCTGTTCTCAAAGTGGTGTTTATAGAAAATTATAATGTTTCAAGAGCAGAAAAAATTATTCCTGCTGCCGATCTTTCTGTGCAGATCTCGACTGCTGGCTGCGAAGCTTCAGGGACGGGGAATATGAAGCTTACAATGAACGGGGCCTTAACAATTTGTACTGAGGATGGATCGAACATTGAGATGAGAAAAGCTGTCACGGATGCGTGGTGGCCTTTTTCTTTTGGCAAAGCAGCGGAAGAAAACCAAAAAATGATGGGGGAGAGGAGCTATAACTCCTGGGACATTTATATGCATAATCCGAAGATCAAGGCAGCCCTTGATGCCCTTAAAGACTTTTCTCTTGCTGTTACTGAAGAGGACCATCAGATGCTGTCATCGCTTTACCATCTTCTTTTGGAATCACGCAATGGCGATATGGCGGACCGTTACTTTGTTTTGAATGACCTGCAAAGTTATTATGACACACAGAAAAAAGTGGAAGACCTGTATCAGAAGCCAAACCTTTGGTCGGAGTTTGCCATTCACAATATTGCAGGGATGGGGAAGTTCTCTATCGACAACTCCGTTGACAACTATGCAAAGCTATGCTGGGGACTGGAAAAGTGTCCGGTAGACCGAAGAGAGCTCTCCAAGGTCAGGGAAGAATATAGCGAGCATGACAAGTGCCGAATATTAAATCCTACTGTCCGCTAAGGAGAAAGAAGCTTCTATCAACCATTGCAATCCAGCATTTATTATGGTTGTTCAGTCTCCGTAATATGAAGAGAACGCTCCAATTCGGCTTCGATTTCTTCCACAGTAGGTAGAGTGCCTTTAAGATTGTCAAATTGAGTTTCAAAATTTGCGACGCAAATTTTAAATACAACATAAACGAATGGTACTATAACGATAGTTTAAACATGGGTTCATTAATTTCTATACATTTGTGGGTTGATTTATCTATTGTGTAGATTTTCCCTGGGAAACATAACATGTCCTTTTTTAAAGTCTTGTGAATATTCGTTACCGTTCCTAAAGCAAGTTCGTTCCGTTTAGATATAGCTTGCAAGTCTGTAGGAGGATATGTGAAGCATTGTATAGGATGCACCTCATTGTCACTCTCATAGCCCAAAATGAGATATGCATGCATCTCTGAATCAACCATATCTTTAAATTCTTCAAAACGTGAGGAAAACTCCATCTTGTAATAAGACGATTGATCATCAATAATTTTTCCGAACGGTAATTTGATCCCTTTTTCCCATCTTTGCAGCCAGTATCCCAACTGCCTTTGCCTAATAGCCTCAAGGGGTAGTTTTAAAGGATGAATTCCACAAAAAACATCCCAAGCTAAATAAGTTGTTGCATATTTCACAAATGTAGGGTAACCATGATCAATAAGAAAAAACATGTTTCCAAATAGTGAGTCAACGAGTTCCTGAGACGCTTTAAAGTCTGAAGTTCTTTTCGTTCTCTCTTCAATTAATGATTCAAAAATAGATTTCATCGAAAGCAACTTCTTATTAATGTCTGTGGCTATATCCAACTCAATTTTACTCAAGTGTTTATCGAGAATGCTGATTTCTTCTTCACTTATATCTTTTTTAGGATTAATTGCGGCCAATATGTCAAGATCATCGAATTCCGGTTGTGTCAAAGCAGAAGAAATTTTCAATTGCTTTTTTGTAAATCCAAGATACTCAAAGAAAAGATAGTAAGATTGGACAGATCTAAATCTACGACCAAATTTCTGAATAAATTGATCATACAACGCATTCCACGTTTCAGGCTGATCGGAGAGAGATCGAACAACCGGTGTATCAGGATAAATAATTTGCATAACAAACACCAAAAATGATCAATTTCGCAGGTAATTCTCACATAAAGAATTCAAAAAATCCATTAAATTCTGATCATCCCTTCACTACAAGAAAAAGCCTTATTATGTCCCTATGGAATATTAAGACAATAATCAGAAGGAGCCTCCGTGAATCCAACAGCCTGTTGGACTCTTGCACTGCTTATATAAAATAGATGCGTATTGAAGACATTAGGCCGAAAAAACCCCCTTTATGCCTGGAAAATCTGATTGAATTTCTTTACAAAGCCTATCAATATTCTTGAACTGACGACCGACGGGTTATGAGACATTTTATTCAGATGAAGCAAGGTTCCATTTTTGGAGAAGCTCCTGGTATTTCCCGCTCTTTTTCATTGACTCTAAGCTTTTATTGAACTTGGCAAATAAGGACTGATCGCGGCCGATCAGCGCGATGAGGCGCAGCCCTTCATCATCGAGGGGAGGCGTCATGATCTGAAGTTTTTTGTAGTACAGGTCTTGGACATAACTTTTCGCGCCTAGGTTCCCTACGATAGCTCCATCGATGTTGAATGCAGCTGCATCATTTAAAGCACTTGGGATCGAGTCATAGGTGCGGATAATGATCCCTGGAAATTTCTCGAGGGCGCGGATGCTTGTTATCGATCCTGCCTGTACAGCAATTTCTTTCCCTTGCAGTTCATTTTCTTGGTCCAGGTCAGTCCCATAGCGCATGATGAGCACAGGCCCTGTTGCTAAATACAGATCGGAAAAATGGTAGATCTCTTTATTGAAGGGAAGGGGTTGGAGCGAGCTTAAGATCGCTTGGTATTTTTTTTCTTTCAGTCCGCTTTCGAGCACATCCCAACTAACTGTGATGAGCTCAAAAGAAAGGTTTTGATCTTTTGCAATGATCTCTAGGAGTTCTCTTGTATATCCAAGGATATTTTTTCCTTTTCCCATATCGTCTAAGGGATAAAAAGTTGGGTCGATGCCAATGCGGTAGGATGGCGGTGGCGGTTTAGAACAGCCAATGGTTATAAGGCAAAGGGCCGGGAATAAGAAAAAAAGCAGGAACTTTCGCATAGGCAATTCTAGTAATTTTTCTTTGGTAGATAATGCATTTAACTTTGAAACGCAAGAGCGAATCATCCCTTCATGCAGGCGCACTCATTCTTAGGGCAATGGGTGCAGCAGCGCGTGAGGAAATCATGCCGGATCAACATGGCATTTGTCGTAAGGGAGTGAGGATCTCGGATCATCTCTTCGAGCGCCTGGACCCAAAGAGGGTGATGGTTTAACGCGGGGCACCTATAGGCGTCGATCCCTTTGTGTTTGAGTATGGGGAGATATTCATGTTCTATTTCAAAAAGGGTCTCAATATGGTCCGAAGTAAAACTCAAAGGAACGACAACTGTCCTTTTTTGCAGCCCGTTCCATTTTTCGATCATCTCGCAGACATCTTGCGTGTAGGGCCTTACCCACTCGCCCTTGCCGAATTTTGATTGGTAGGAAAGAGCGGACTCTGCTTTAGGGAAGCATCCTCTTATCGCATGAAACGATTGCTCGCACTCTTTTTTGTAGATGTCTCCTGTGCAGATGAACTTTTGCGGGACACCATGGGCAGAAAAAAGAAGAAAGACCTCTTCCTCTTTGATACTTTTTTTCTCAAGGAAATCTTTGATGACCTGCTGCATGGCAAGGATGTAGCTAGGGCGGTGTGGATATGATTTGACCCAGAGCATTTTATTGATGGTCTTTCCGCAGAGGTTCTTTGCAAAAAACCTCGCAATGCTCCCTGTCGTAGCATAGGTGAATTGGGGAAATAATGGGAGAACCAGGATTTCGTCTGCTTCAAGCTCTTTTATCTTTTTGAAAAATTCTTGATGCGTATTTCTTAGGTAGCGATGGAATGGGATGATTTTTTTGCTTGTCTGTTTCTGTAGTAGATGCGCTAGCTTTTCTGTGTCTTCGTAAATTGGAGAAGCTCCGCCGATCATGGCATATTGGGAAGCAATTTTTTTTGACCTTCTTCTTGCAACCTGCTGAAAGATCAGCTTGTGAAGAAAAGAAGGCATTGATGTCCTTATTACGTCCTGGTCTGTAAGGAGCTCTTCAAGGAAAGAGGAAATTTCTTCCAGGTTTCTAGGTCCGCCAAAGTTGACAAGAAGGACCGCTTGTTTTTTTTCCATAGCTTAGGTGACGAGGAACTTGAGCAAATAAAAAAAGCCAATGCTTGTAAGTGCGCTCGCTGGGAGTGTCACAAGCCAGGAGAGGACAATTTCCCTCAGCGTGCTCAAGTTCAAAGCTTTTAATCCTCCAGCGATACCCACACCCAGGACAGAACCTACAAGGCAGTGAGTGGTCGAGATCGGCAAGCCCATCTTTGATGCGATCAAGATTGTTGTTGCGGCGCCAAACTCAGCACAAAATCCCCGTGTTGGGGTCAGTTCGGTGATCTTCCTCCCGATTGTTTCAATGACGCGCCATCCCCATGTAGCGAGCCCGATCACGATCCCAATACCGCCAAGGGCAAGGAGCCATGGAGGGATAAAGGCAACCTCTGATATGGCGTTGTTCTTAAGGATGTCAAGGACAGCAGCAACAGGGCCGATTGCGTTGGCAACATCATTTGCGCCATGGGAGAAAGCGACAAAGCAGGCGCTCATGATCTGTAGATAGACAAACATTTTTTCGACGCTGCGATAATCAGAAAATGGTTCGGCAAAATGGACCTTCTCCTGGATTTTTTGAGAAAGGGCCCTTACCTCGTGGAGCAGGTGCGATACCTGTTCGTTGGTCTCATTGACAGTGGAAATGCGTACGCGCTGGAGATGTTTGATTGCCTTATTGAGGCTATGGACAGTCTGCGGGGTATACTCGGTTGTTGGGGACTCTACAGGCTTTTCTTCAGCTTTATTACGGTTCACTAAAAAGTAGGCGATGAGGCCTCCAAGGGAGCTGATCCCGATGGATAAGAGAAAGACGGAGGAGAAGCTGAGGTTTAAATGCAGGTTCTTTAGGCCATTGAAAAGCAAAGAGAAACAGAAAATGATTAGAAAGACAAAGACAAGCCAGGGGATAAATTTCTTTGTGGCCTGGATCGGGTTCATCTTATAGAGAATTTCCCGCTGGAGCACAACAAACATCGCATAGGAGATCAATCCGGAAAGGAGCGGTGAAACGACCCAGCTGGAGGCAATGGCGCCGATTTCTCCCCATTTCACGGTCTCGATCCCGCCGACCGCTGCGCCAAATCCCACGATCGCTCCAACAATTGCATGAGTTGTGGAGACAGGCCAGCCAAAATAGGAAGCGATGTGAAGCCAAATTGCAGCGCCAAGCAAAGCTCCGCTCATTCCGAGGACAAGGATGAGTGGATCGGCCTGAAAAGATTCGGAGACAATAAGCCCTTTTTGCATCGTTTCAGATACATTGGCGCCGACAAAAAATGCCCCGGAGAATTCTAATACTGCAGCGATTAAGACAGCTTTTCTAAGAGTGAGTGCTCGCGATCCCACCGATGTGCCCATTGCGTTGGCGACATCATTCGCACCGATGTTCCAGGCCATATAGAAACCTATGGCCAAGACGGCAAATTTAAGAATTGCTTCTAATTCCATTCCTTTGCTTGTGTTGCGGTTATTGTAATTCTAGCGTCATTCGGATCCTATTGGCGAGCTTTTCAGATAATGAGGCAATAGCGCCAATTTCCTCGATCAATTTCAGCCAAAGATAAAAGGCAGGTGCTGAAATAGCAGAGGGAATACTAAACAGTTTTTTCGTCAAATTTCTTTGCATTCTGTCAGCCTCATGTTCTTTAGCGGCTGTGTACTCGACCATTGCCTTCACTTTTTCCGCTTCTATGCCGCCAAAGGAGGATTCGAGCAGCTCGTCGATCTCCTGGATAATTTTTCGCGAAGAGTGGAACACTTCGATATTTTTTTGGAAAAAAATCTGGAGCTCTTCAGAAAGGTTATCAAGAGAATCCAAGGGACGTAGGTGGAGGAGAAGGCCAACGTCTTCTGTTTTGTCGGCAATGCTGTCTTGCAAAGCAAGGATTTCTAGGAATTGCGACCTGTCGATCGGCAAGAACAGGCTTTTAGGGAGGTGGTTGCGGATATCATTTTTTGTCAGGTCTGCCTCATGCTCAAGTTTTGAAAGCTCTTTGACGAGGTTTTCAATCTCTTTGAGGGACATGGTGGGGAGGCCTTTGATGATGATGTCGAGTTTGTCGACGCAGCTTGCGACTTTGTCCATATGGGTTTGGAGCGGCGCAAATGGTGATTTACCAAAAAGTCTTGCGATAGTAAGCATTTGGGTCACAATGTAAGTTTTTGCATAGCTCTTTTATACCCTTATCCTTCAGTTTCTGTAAAAGGTTTTGCAACCGGAGCTTCAAGGATAATTTTTGTCGATGCGTCGATCTGCATATCATTTTTTTCTACAACAGCATCGGAAATGGAGATCACATCGCCTCTTTTAAGGTAGTCGAAAGCGCGCGCGGACTTGGGCGCTGTTTCTGCTTTTAAGCCAAGAGTTCTTTTTCCATCGTCCGTGCACAGATAAAAGCGTTTTCCCCAAAAAGTCTGTACAGATGGACTGATCACCCGGAAAAATTTTTTATCAGGACGTGCAGGCGTAGGATTTGGCTTGAGCAGGAGGTAGGACATTTTAAGGGAGCTCAAATTGATGCCCACAAGCCTTTGGATATCTTTGACAAGAGGGGGCTTTTCGAAAGGCCTTTGCGCATAACAAGGTGACGACCCTTGCAACGGACAGGCGCCCTTGCAAATGCAGGGCGCTTGAACCCCATATCCGTGCTCGACTGCAAAATCCCGTAGTCCAATGATCCTTCGGTTGACCGATTCTTCAGAGGATTCAACAATGAGGAGGAATCCTGTCTTTGTCAGTTGGTTCATTAAAAATGTAAGATAGGAGCGGGCCTCTTCTTCTTGAGGGCATAAAAGAAAGAAACTATGGGAAAGGATGATCAGGTCCCAGGGCCCCTGCACGGGGAATTTCTTGTCGAGGCAGTTATGTTCCCTGATCGTAAGGGGATGGCCATAGTGCCCTGAAATATGGGCGCCGCATTCAAGAAGCTTTAGGTTATGGTCAATTGCATACACTTCTCTTGCCCCGTGCCTTAGCGCGGCAAGGGACATGGGAGCTGCGCCTGCTGCAATATCAAGGACGCGGTAAGGTGTATGGGGCAGCTCCTCAATGAGGCTTAACCCTTGCGCATAATGAACGAGCCAATCGTAGAGCAAGTAAGCTCCGACCTCTTCTGTGGACTCTATTTTTTTTTCTTTCTGCTGCTTGGTGATCGCTTCGATGAGAGCGTTGAATTCTCTTGTTTGCAGACGGTCTTGGGGGCCTGCAGGCAAACGTTGGAGGTTGCGCCATAATTTGATGAGGATGGGGATCAAGGTGTCGAAATCACATGGGATGTGTTTCATGCAAAAATAGCTGTTTTGTCTTTTTCGTTCATTTCCCTATAAGATCCAAGAGGCAGGTCACCAAGGACTAAATTTCCAATGCGGATCCTTTTGAGCTCAAGAATGGACAGATCTGCCTTTTCAACAAGGGTGCGCACTTCTCTTTTTTTTCCTTCTTTGATCGTAATTTTGAGAGTGCCTCTTCTGACCTTTACGACCTTTTGCGGTTTGACAAAGGAGCCTTCGACCAGTGCGCCTTCGGAGATCAGGACAAGATGCTCATGGGAGATTTCTTGACTGACTTTGACAAGGTACTCTTTTGAAATATTTGCAGAAGGATGGATGACGCGGTTGGCAAAGTGGCCGTCGTTGGTCACGATGAGCAAGCCGGAGGTTTCCCTATCAAGCCGTCCAACGGTAAAAAGTTTGTGTTGCAGGGGCTCGAATAGGTCCAAAACAATTTTTTTATCCCCAGGCCTTTTATTTGTGCAGATGTAACCTTCGGGCTTATTGAGGAGATAGTAGACTTTGTCTTCTAGATGGGAAACTTCTTTCCCCGAGACGCAAATTTTATCTTCTTCTATTGAGACGTGGGTTTGCGGGAGAAGGACGACCTCTCCGTTTACAGTGACTTTTCCTGAGAATATGAGCTCTTCGCATGCCCTTCGGGAGTCAACTCCCGCAGCAGCAAGAACTTTGCTAAGGCGTTGTTTATTTTTCATGCGAAAGAGAATAGCAAGAAGGAGGGAATAGTGCAAGGCGATCCTTGGAAATTTTCAAAGTCCTATATAAAAATTATTTAGTTTCATCGTGTTTATCTAATTTACTTAAAATAAGAGGTTTAAATTATTTAATTACAAAGTAATAAAATTAATTTTGACATTTAAAAGAAAACAATTACTGTAAATTAGCCAATTATGTAAAATTGCTCTTCTTTTGACTAATTAGGATTTTAATGATGTCTTTTGGGACTCTGGTAGATTCAGTTGTGGGCGCCTTATCGAAGGCATTTGGAGCAGCCTCCTTGGAGGACCATCCAAAAGCTCATTCGAGTGGAATTTCTCTGCAAACCCAGCTAGATCAGTTATATAAGAAAATCAATAATGGGGATTGGACCCCTGAGGACCTGCAGCAATGCGCCGTCTTATATCAAAAATGCTTTCACAACGGTCTTTTTGCTTCCTATGAATCC
>JASHWM010000205.1 GCA_030044075.1 Candidatus Rhabdochlamydia sp.
ACATGGACCTTGCTGAATGTAAAGAGATGATGGCCTCATATATCAAAGAAAATCCTGCCATCTGGCTAGAAGATATTGGAGAATTGAATGAGTAAAATTTGGTCTATTGCTGTTTGTTTGCTTCTTTGTGTTTGCAGTCTGTCTTTTGGAGCAGGCCCCCTATTTCATGTTGTCATCGCTGAAAAATGGATGGACGCTTTTGAGGATTACACAGAGGAAGAGAGGAGGTCTTTTATCTTGGGAACTCTCTTCCCTGATATTAGGCATCTTGCCGGCCTCCCAAGAGAATCGACTCATCGGTATGGATGGTCGGTCGAAGAGCTCAGAGCGATCGAGGACCCCTTTTTTAAAGGGATGATGGTCCACTCTTTTGTAGATGAGAATAGGGATGCTTATGTGCAGAAACATCGTGTGAAGGACCTTCTGAGGAATATGACCGGAGGTAAGGAAGATATGGAAGTGTATCTAAAAATGGTGGAGGAAGAAATTTTGTACTCCTGGCGGGATACGAGTGATAATGACTACCTCTTTGATTACCTTGGAAGCATTGCTAATGAAGAGCTCGCCTTTAACGCCCCTGTTTCAGCAGTTCAGGAATGGCACAACCATCTTATTGGATATTTCAGCTCAAGCCCTAAAGAAGGTTTTACCATGCTCCTTTCGAAAAATAAATCTTTTGCAAAAATTCCTCTGATAATGATGGAAGGCTGTCTTCAAGCAATGGAGAATTTTGGCGAAGATGAAAACTTAAAAGATTACGTTTCTATTGTGATTGGGGAATTTGATCGCCTATTTTCTTCTTCAAAACAAAGTGACAAAGGCTATATATCTAAGCACAAAGAACCACATTATTGATCCATGAAACCATCATCTGTTTGTGCATTTGTACTTGTCTTCAACTCGCTTGTTCTCATGGTTCATGGCGATGAAAGTGAAGAGGCGACAAAGTGCAGAACGGGGAACTTTGCTGTCGAGCCTTCCCAGATGCCTGGCCCTCTTGTTGGGTTTGGCGAGCATGTGATCGGTGAAAACCTTGTCCAGCTGTATAACTATGGAGATGCTTTCCTGGGAAGGAATAAAAGGTACATCGATTTTATCCCGGACGCTATTTATGGGGTCACCGATACTTTCTCTGTCACCTTGAACGTTCCTGTTGCAGTTCAATATAAAGAGGATGATGAGCATTCCTATGGCCTTGAAGATATCTCCCTACAGTTTGAATATGCATACTTTGGCCGGAGCAGAAGCTGCTTTATTGATCAGGCGACGATCGTCGGTGCGGTCTCTTTTCCTACAGGGTCTTCGAGTAAAAAACCTCCTACAGGTTTTGGGGCAGTGACCTACTTTATAGGCGGGACGTATAGCTATACCCTGGAGAACTGGTTTTGGTTTACAGCATATGGGGCTTTGTTCCCCATGTCGCATGGGAACTCAAGGGACGGAAATCAATATCTCTATCAGTTTGGCTTTGGAAGGTACATTGGGTTTTATAAAGGATGGCTCTTTGACTGGATCGTAGAGATCGATGGACTTTTTTCAAGCAGGTCAAAACAGAATGGGATGATCAACCCTGATTCTGGAGGGAATGTCATTTATATGACCCCTTCGCTTTTTGCAGCAAATAAGAACTGGATTGTCCAGTTTGGCTTTGGGTTTGTTGTCCAGCAGCACCAGTTTGGCCATCAGAACAGAGAAAAATACCTCGGCGCTCTTGGCCTTGCCTACACATTTTAGCCTATAGAGGCTTGTTTTCCTCAAAGCTCTTTTTCTTCTTTTCGTAATCAATGTGAAGTTCCTGGAGCTTGTCGTACAGATCGTTTAGTTTTTTTTCTTTTTCTCCCAGAGATTTTGCGAGGATGGCGATCCGAGTGGTAGAGGATTGGCTCTCTGAAATGGCCAGTAGCTCATTTTGCTCCTCTTTTTGCAGGTCTTCCAATTGTGTAATGGAATTTTCACAGCGAGAGATTTCCATTTCGATGGGCTTAAGCGTTTTTGCTCTTTCAGCAACCCACTCGGCACGCTTTTGTCTGTCGCCCAAAGTAGGTTTTTTGAAAGACACCTTTTCTTCTTCTTCCCAGCCGACCTTTTCGAGGAATTCGTCATAACTTCCTTGAAAGACCATCTGGCGGCCCTCATGGCAGATGACAAGCTTTGTAAAGTCCAGCCTTCTTAGGAAGAGCTCGCTATGGGTCACAATAATATAAGAACCCTGGAATTCTTCTAGGGCGTCGATCAAGGCCTCGATGGACTCGATGTCCAGGTGGTGCGTCGGCTCGTCGAGGAAAAGGAGGTTGCATTTTTTTGCAAGAATTTTCCCAAGAAGCACCCGGCTTTTTTCCCCTCCTGACAACACAGATGTTTTTTTCTTTGAGACGTCGCCGCTAAACATCATGATGCCGCAAATTTGTTTGACTTGCGTCAAGTTCAGCGTTGGATTTGCTTCAGCGATCTCATCTTCAATCGTTTTGGAGGGGTCCAGACGTCCGATATTGGTCTGTCCAAAATACCCAAGGCTTACATTATCGGAATACTTCACCTCTCCTTCCAAAGGAGGCAGGTCTTTGGCAAGAAGTCGAAGCAGGGTCGACTTGCCATAGCCATTTTTCCCGATGATCGCGATACGGTCGTTTTTTTCGACAGCCATAGAGAAATCTTGGATGATGGGGTTGCCCTCCTGATAGAAAAAATGTAGGTGCGAAGCGTCGAGGAATTTTTTGGAGTGGAAGGGAGCTTCCTGGAATTGGAAGTCAAGGTTATAGAGTTCCTTTAATTTCTCAAGTGCCGGGATCTTGGAGATCATTTTTTGTCTGGACTGCGCTTGGGCGGCCTTTGTTGCTTTTGCACCAAATCGTTCGATATAGGATTGTGCATGGGCGCGCTTTTTCTCCAAGTTTGCCCGGGTCTTTTCATACACTTCTTCTTCCTGAAGAATTTGTTCGAAAAGATCGCCTGTGCTCCCTTTGATCTTATGCATCTTTTTGCGATGGATGGCCAAAGAATGAGTGCAGGTCCTATCTAAGAAGTCGCGGTCATGTGACACAACGAGCAGCTCATTTTTCCAGCTTTGCAAAAATTGTGTAAGCCAACGGATCGAAAGGATGTCGAGGTAGTTGGTCGGTTCGTCAAGGAGCAGGCAATCAGGTTCAGAGAGGAGAACTTTGGCAAGCTCAAGCCGCAAGTGGAATCCTCCGGAAAGCTCAGAGGGAGGTTGATGGATTTGTTCTTCTGTGAGGCCTAAGCCAAAAAGGATTTTCTCTGCTTCGTAGAGGTGGTCTTTTTTATTCTCTGGGAGTCCAAGAGCAGCCTCCTCCAGGACAGTGCCTTGGGTAAACTGGAAAGATTGTTTCAAATAACCAAGGCGGTAATTTTTCGGCAGCGAAATGACCCCGCTGTCTTGCTCTTCCTGGCCTGTGATCAAACGGAGAAGGGTGCTCTTGCCGCATCCGTTCCTCCCGATAAGGGCGCATCTTTCCTGTTTTTGAAGAGCGAAGGAAAGATCTTGAAAAAGGGGGATCCCATTGTAGGAGATCGATAGTTTGTCAACTTGGATCATGTCTCAAAAGCTCTGCATATTGCAAAAAATAGTAATGGACAAAAAGCAAAATGGCTACTTTTTTCTTTTTAAAAAATGATTTATAAAAAACATCGTTTGAACTATTTCATTTTTAAAGACCTTGACAGAGAGGGGGCGTAATGTTGAGCAACTTGGACGTGATCCATATTATCATTGCCCTGACTGTTCTTTTGTTTGTCGGTCATTATGTAGGATTTTTTTTCCAGGTCTGCAAACAACCCAGGGTGATTGGCGAGATCATCGGGGGTATTTTGCTTGGGCCTACTTTGTTCCAAAATTTTTTTCCTGGTGCTTTCTCATTCCTTTTCAATGAACCTTCCACTAATACCCTTCTGAATATTATTTACAACTTGGGACTGTTCCATTTGATGTTCCGAATCGGAATGGAATTGGAAACAAAAATGAAAAAAAACGACACCCTGGCTAAAAAGACAGCTTGGATTGGGATTGTAGGCATCCTGCTCCCATTTGCCTTGGGCTTTGTGTTGATAAAATTATTCGATGTCCAAATGTTCATCGGCCCTGCAAATAACACATTTGCGTTTACCTTGTGCTTTTCGATTGCTGTGGCGATCACGGGGATTACGATTATTTC
>JASHWM010000206.1 GCA_030044075.1 Candidatus Rhabdochlamydia sp.
ACACTGCGCATCGAGTGCCCCATTATCGTGACATCCAAAGGGATCGAACAAAATAGCGGACTTCTTCTTCCTGAAGTCATCCTTGAGGTCATGGGCGATGAGTTCCGCAACAGGATCGGATGCATCAGCGGGCCGAGCCATGCGGAAGAAGTGATCCAAAATCTCCCCACGTCCATTGTTTGTTCTTCCTATCATACGCCATTGATGCATAAGATCGGGGACCTTTTTTTTACTCCCTACTTCAGGGTGTATCCCAACAGCGATTTTAATGGGGTCGCCTTTGGCGGCGCTATGAAGAACATTATTGCGATCGCGTGCGGTATTTCCGATGGGCTCGGCTTTGGCGACAACACGAAAGCTGCCCTCATGACGCGCGGGCTCCATGAGATCAGAAAGCTGTCTGTCGTGAAAGGGTGCAACCCGGAAACGCTCAATGGGCTTTCAGGCCTTGGCGACCTTTGCGTCACTTGCCTTTCCAAACATAGCCGCAACTCGGCATTTGGACATCTGATTGCCGATGGACTTGATCCGCAAGCTGCCAAAGAAAGGATCGGGATGGTGGTGGAAGGCGCCTATACTTGTGTGTCTGCCTATCAACTCGGCAAAAAGGCTCATATAGAAATCCCTATCACCAACGCCGTTTTTGCGATTCTCTGCGAAGGCCTAAATCCTCGAGATGCAGTACGTTCACTTCTTCAGCGTGCGATCAAAGAGGAGCACCTTTAAGAAGGATGCGGTGATACTTCTCGTAGAGCTCGGGAGAGTTTGTCATAAGGTAATCGGAAGTAATCACGTTTTTTTCACCCAAAATGACTTTTTTGGGGTTTACAAGGGTCTTATACCTGCTTTTTAAAGAAGGGATGTCATAATTCCTTGCCCATTCCCTGCTTTTTTGTGATTGCTCCAGATAAGAAGGATAGTTGCTGTAAACATCTAGCATGGCAAATGCCGCATCATCCAGTTCGCAGTTGAACACTTGACCAATGGGCTCTGTGCCTGCAAAATAAGCCCTCTCTGGGAGGATGGCTTTTACGGACTTAACAAGCTCGCTGCCACAGATTGTCTTTTGGGCGCTGCAATCAGAAGCAATGACAGGGATCCCAAGGGCCATTGCTTCTCTTGGTTGGATCGAAAAACCTTCGCTCTTGGAAAGGCTGACATAGCAGTCGACATTTTGAAAGTTTTTCAAATAGTATTTGAAGCTGTGCTCGATCTTGGAAAAAAGAACGTTCTGGATATTGAGCTGGCCAATTTCCTTTTCTATTTCAAGCACTGTTGCTTCATCCCCGTAACGGTATTCGATTTTCAAAAAGACGTCAGGATTGTTTTTAAAAGTTTTCGCAAAAGCCCTAAGCAGTTGGATATGGTTCTTTCGATCGATGCATGAGCTGAAATTTGCAAAAACAAAAGGTGTGTGCGACTTTGTCTTCAAAGGAGCTTTTAAGAAAGGGTTAAGGTCGATCAGGAGGGGAAGCTCAAAAACGGGGATCTTCACACCGGAGCTTTGGTAGACATCGATAAGATAAGGGTCCGGAACGGCAACTGCATCAAAGTAATGGTTAAGGACTGCAACCCATGTTTCGGGGACTTTAGTGCCTTCGATCATGGAATAGGCGATCGTCAGGTGGGAGTTCTTCGGGATCGAAAAAAGGGTTTTGTAATGAGGGGCCTTCGGATACCATAACACCTCTTCGAAAAGGATGACCGGAGCGATCGACCTCTTTGCTTTGAGCATTTTGCGGATATCCTGCGGAACACCGCTCGTATTGATTTCTGTCCCGAAAAAACCAATATCAAGGTCATCTTTCAGCGCTTTAATGACGTCGACAGACTGTTTGCCAAGGCCATCGGCAATCTTCACTTTTCCAATAATGGTCAGTTGAGGCTGGTGATTTTTTTCACCGATTGCTCTAAAAAGGAAAATTCCAACCGCAATTGTGAAAAGGAATGAAACGCAAAGAAGAACACTCTTTTTCATAGTTTTAATAATCTTTTGTATTTTTGATAGAGTTCGCTTGAGGATGTCGTAAGGCAGTCTTCCGTGATCTCATTTTTTTCGCCTAAGACGAGCTTCTGCGGTTTAATTAAACTGATGTACAAAGCACTTAGTGAGGTAATGTCGTATTTTCTTGTCCACTCTCTGGTCTGCTCCCTGCGAGAGAGGTAGAAATCATAATTGGAGTAGATCTCTTGCATTGCTTTTGCAACTTCATCTACATCACAGTTGAATACATTTCCAATCGATTCAGTAGGCGAAAAAAGAGCTGGCTCTGGAATTGTCGAAGGGATAACCCGGACAAGGTTGCTCTTGCATATCGTACTTTGGGCGCTGTTGTCTGTGGCAATAACCGGGATCCCAAGGGCCATCGCTTCCCTTGGCTGAATGGAGAATCCCTCGCTTTTAGAGGCGCTCACATAGGCATCGACATCTTGAAAATTTTTCAGATAATTGTTGCTCGTATGCTCTATGCTGTAAAATTCGACATTGGTAAGGGATAGTTTTTCGATTTCTTTACGGACCTGTACGATCGTATGGTCGTCGCCTTGCCGATAGTTGATCTTTAATCGCACATCTTTGTTATTTGGAAACGCTCTTGCAAAAGCTTGGACAAGGACAAGATGGTTTTTTCGATCGACGCACGAACTAAAATTTGCGAAGACAAAAGGGGTTTTTTTCCCGCGTTTTAAAGGAGCATTTAAAAAATCGGAGAAATCTAGAGTGAGAGGAAGGTTGAAAACGGGGATCTTTACACCTGAGGTTTCATATACCTCAATCAGAAAAGGATCCGGCACAGCAACAGCGTCAAAGTAGGTATTGAGTATGGATACCCAGCTAGGAGGAATGCGCGTGCCTTCCATCATAGAATATGCGATCCGAATATGAGAATTTTCATCAAATTCGAACATTTTCTTATAGTAGGATGTCTTCGCATGAGAGAGCATGTCTTCAAAAATGATGACAGGGCCGATAGGTTTTTTTTTATTGACGATCTTTTTAATATCGGGAGGTACATCAGTCAGGTCTTTATAGGTCGTCTTTTCAAAACCTACGCTAAGATCTTTGCTAATTGCTTTAATGAGCTCTATGGGCTGTCTTCCGATACCGTCGGCCTTCTTGATACGCCCGATAACTGTGACGTCGGGAATTTTGTTCTTGGTTTGGCCTTTAAGTTGGAATACAATAAAAAAAATAACTATTGCAGTGACTGCAGCAATTGATAAATAAAAAAATTTCTTCTTCATGTGCAAAAATTCGATTTTTTGCCATGAGAATAAGAAAAAAAGGGATTATTAGTCTATGGTTTTTGAAAAGTTTTCCTCCCTCGTCGTGTCTTCAAAAGAAATTAAAGATATTGAGCAAAATGAAATAACAAACGGTAAATCGCAAGGTTTTTTGATGGACCTTGCCGGGAGAAAAATCGCCGAGGCAGTTGAAGGGTTCTGTGAAAAGAAAGGCCTACCCAAATTGGTCACGGTCATAGCCGGAAAGGGGAACAATGCCGGGGATGCATATACTGCAGCGACGATCCTTGTAGAGAAGGGGTTTTCTGTTAAAGCCTATCATTTATTTGAACTGGAAATTTGCTCGCCCTTATGTAAAGAAAGATCTCAGGTTTTTCAAGAAAAAGGGGGGAAAGTATTTTTTTCTCAGGAGAACTTTTTTTTTGAGGGGGTTGTCCTGGACGGAATTTTAGGGGTAGGGTTCCATGGGGTCTTGGACGATCATTTGAAGAATGTCATTGAACAGGTCAATCACTCGGGACAACCTGTGATCGCAATAGATGTTCCTTCGGGCCTTGATGCGGACAATGGTAAAACCCCAGGGACGGTCGTAGCAGATGAGACAGTCTGCCTGGGACTTTTAAAGATCGGCCTTTTTTTGGAAGGTTCTCTAGATAATGTTGGGGAGATCGTCCTGGCAGACATCGGCTTTGCCCCGCAAAAAGTTTCAGCAAAGGCCTAC
>JASHWM010000020.1 GCA_030044075.1 Candidatus Rhabdochlamydia sp.
TAGTCCTTGGGGAAAAGATCCTGCACTTGGCAGTTCCCGCCGGTTAGTTCTATTTGGCGCTCTAAGGTAAATTTAGGGTGTTGCAAGTAAGATTGCAACACCCGGATTTTGTTTATACTTTTTGCGGTGTTTTCAGATAATCGACATTTCCAATCAGCGGTTGGTAGTTTTCTGGAGGATTTCCAGCAAACTCGCCATTTTCGTTATGGGTGATGGCTTCGCCTCTTATGCGGGCTCTTTCTTCCATCAGAAGCCTGCCCATTCTATTGCGTCCAGTTCCATTGCCATTGTCTCCATAAAATCCATCTTCATGATGAGAAGGCATATGCTCAACAATCCAGGCGTTTCCTGTACTCAGTAATAATGTCCTCATCTCTGGGTTTTCAAATTTGGTCTGAAGAAGGCCTTGAAGCACGGCGCCATTTCTCTTGCGCCACTCAGCTTTGTCCTCATCCGAAAAAATCTCACTTCTTTTTCCAAGTTCTTGGGCTTTGTCAAAAGCTTCGTCACCATTTAATGAGACGAATTCTCTTTGGACCTCTGGAGTGCGGATAAATTTTGCAGATTGGAAAGCGGCTTCGACGCTGCTAAACTGAAGCTCTTCTTTTGTGTTTGGATTTACATAAACAACCGGTATCGGGTAGGTATTGCCAAGAAACCCAGTCAATGGAGCTTCTTCTTTGGTATAGAAAGGGACAAACCCATATTCGTTTGCAAAGTCTGCAACCTGAGAGGATTGCTGGTCTACTTGATTGATCGTTTGATCAAGCTGGGTCAGCATTTGGCTTCTTTTTTCTGTAATATTTTGTACGGGTAACATAATAACCTATTATTTAGTTGTTTTGATATTTGAACTCGTTTAAAAAAATGAGTTGTGTAAGATCCATTATAAATTAAAATAATTTATTTAATCAAACAGATAATTTAAAGATATTGTAAAGACAATAGAATGAATCTCATACAAAAAATGCTGTAATATATTAATAATTAGGGATTTGTTTTTGAATTAACTGTATCTTGCTAGGGATCATTATGATAGGAAAAGAAAGCAAACAAAGCTTCTCCCAGGGAATGGGGAGCCTTTCTTGGAAGGGCTATTGTGAAGAACGCCCTTCCCTTTATAGGACCTTAGAAGAGAGCCGATCTCTTATCGGAACCTTCGTCCTACAAGGTGGTCATTTTTCCTTGGGTCAGACACGATTTGGTCTAATTCAAGCGAGAGTTTATTGTGATTATCAATAATCAGCCTTACAACTTGTCTGAGCCGGATAGTGATCAAAAGAGTCGCTTCCTTGTCGAGGGTCCCATTGACAGCACTGTTTAAGAGGTCCTTCAGAGTGTTTTGAGCGGAAGGTAGATTGACTCCCTGGCTCAAAAGATTATTGATCTCTATCCCATAGATCGCGGCTGCAAGGTGTCTTGCATCAAGGGCGTGTGAGACAAGGCCATATCCTAAAACAGCTGCATGATCTCCATTATGATAGGCTAATAAGTTGTTATACTCGCTCATGACCTCAAGACATTGGCCATTTAATCGCTCTGGAGTGGTACTTGAGATGCCGCAAAAAACGATGCTCCATACAGCATCATATGAGTATTGGGCATTCTTGATCGCTTGCAAAAGCTGAGAAGGGGAAGACTTATTGAGTGTTGCGAGCGCCGTTTCGACCTCGTCGTCTACTAAGGAACCATTACCTGAGGCAATCTCTTGAAGGGCTTTTTGCACAGAAGCAAATGCCAGGTCCGCTTGTCTTAAATAGTCCTGAGAAGCCTTTCTTGGAGTTTCAGCAATGGGTGGAACTCCCATATCGCTCAGTGTATGCCAGCCAATTCCATCAACCTTTGGGGCGTTCATCCAGTTCGGAGACGCAGTGATCAGATAGGACAATTGGTTATGGCTTATCCCATAGATTAAAAGACCAGAAAGGGTCACACCCGAGAAAGATTGTTCTTCATATCTTTTGCCTCTTAATAAGATGCATTTCACAATGAGTGGGTCAGAAATGGCCTGAATAAACTGATCGTCTTGCCAAAGGAGCCGATGAAATGATAATTTTCCATGCCAATGCCCATAATCAAGGTCACGGCCGTATTTATTTCCGATATGAGTTTCAAGCTTCTGTATTTCCAGATAGGCTTTTTGCAAAGAAGAGAGCTCTTCTTGGGTCAATTGGACCTCAGGGATGGTCAAACCAAAGGGGCCAGCAATATTTTGTGCAATCCGCTGCATTGTTCTATATCGTTTATCAAATTCTGATGGATCTCGAGTTTCCTGGGTTGCATCGTCAGTTTTTCCCTGAATTCCCAAGGAATGTGAAGCGGACGATGTAGCATGTGGTCCCAGAGTTTTTTCCAGTTCCAAGGCCAATCCCCTAAGATTTTTCCAGGAGGAGGCTTTCATGCTTTCCAATACTCTTTGAGCTTTATCGTGATTGGAAAGAGGCAAAACTGAGGTCAGATAAGAATGAATATGCTGATACAGGGAGTTAGAAAAATCTCCTCGCGAAGTTCCGTATTTGTTATAAGAGTCGACAAGTCCGCAAAATTCGACAAGTTCTTCGGGAGTTAAGTGCTCGTAATCCAAAGAGAGGGAGCGATCGGTCTCCGAGCCTGCTGCAGCAACAATGAGACGATAGACATTTGGAGAAAGCTGAATGATATTTTTTCCCTTTTGACATTTATATTCTGCATATCCAAGAAGGCCCGCATTCTCCTTTTTTTCGATCTCTTTTTTTACTTCGTTCCTGAGGACTGCTGTTTCTAATGACTCCGAGAACCTTTGCAGGTATTGATACAAAGAGGCAACCTTATCGGAAAATTCTGAAGTCCCTTTGGGTTTCTTTTGAATTTTTCTACCTATGTGATGAAAAACAGCGTTTGTTCTTTCTTGAATTGCGGCTTCAAACTGATTGGACAGTTCCTTTAGATTTTTCCACGAAGAAGCTCTTATGATGCGCAATACTTCTGTTGCCTTCACATGTTTGGCAGCTAGATCATTCATGAAGAAATGATGCAGGTGCCTATAGAAGTTCTCGGAAAAGGTTCCTCGAGAAGTTCCGTACTTGTTGTAGGAGTCGGCGATCCCAATAAGATCTACAAGGTCTTGAGCGGACAATAGGTGATAATCCTGAAATGGAGGAAGGATCCCTGTGCTTTGTGCTGCACTTGCAAGATGGAGCCAGACTTCATCTGAAAGCTTTACTTTGTCTTTGCATCTGTATGCGGCATAGCCCATTAGTCCGGAATTGGGCGAGCGTTTTGCTTTTTGCATTCCATCGGAAATGTGTTTATTTGCGAATGCGATCGCTGTTTTAAACGGAACTGAAAGAGATGTGTTTTCCTTAAAGCCCCTTAAAATGGCCAGCTCTTTTGTCGGATTGCTTATGGCCAAATCTGTAAGATATCCCTTAAGGGATTGAAAGATCGGTTCAAATTGAAAGATAAGGTTTTGATAATCGTGAACGATCTCTAATAAATTAAAGAGGTGTGATGTGGACAATGTATCGAATATATTTTTTTTATCTTCTTCCGCATATTGATTGGATGCAGCAATAAGCAATGAGAGTTTTACCTCTAAAGGAGCATCCAAAGTTTCTACTAGTTCAAGAAGGTCTTTGCTTGGAAATGCTTGTTTAATCTTTTCCAATTCAGTGAGAAGCATATTGGAATGAAGACGGGCTAGACTTTCATAACATGTATCTAATTTTTGCTGAAGCTCTCCCATGATTGCTGTAAATGAGGAGTCGTCTTGTGCAAAGATTGATAGGTA
>JASHWM010000207.1 GCA_030044075.1 Candidatus Rhabdochlamydia sp.
TTTATCCGAATGGAGATGTATACGAAGGCAATAGAGAGAACGACCTCAAACATGGTAAGGGTAAACTTATTTATACAGCTCAAAGAAGGACCTACAACGGCAATTGGGAAAATGGAATGAGGTCCGGCTATGGTACCTTCTCTTGTTTGGAATGGTTAGTTATGGGGAACTGGGAACAGGATGCGATCAAACATGGAAAACTTTGCTACACTTTCGGCGGCTCCTATAAAGGAGACCTGCAGGAAATCGACGGAAAGCTCCGGTACCATGGCCAAGGCACGTATGTGTCTGTATCGGGCGACACCTATGTAGGCGGCTTTAGCAATGGCAAGAGATCCGGTCACGGTGTGTTGACCACACCCATATGGATCATCGATAGCCAGTGGGAAGATGGCGTTTCCACCTTTGGAAAAATAACCCACCTGGCCAGCAACCGATCTTGTGAAGGGGATTTGCGTTTATTTCGAGGATTTGCCTTATAAAGGACGCAAATTAGGATGTGAGCACATCAGCGGCACAACGGAACCCGTAAGTGCCGTTCATAGTCCCTGGATTATTTCGATGGCGATGCGCAATCCGCAAGTCTTCTTTTAAGCTTTTCCAGCATCCCCCTCGAAGGACCCTGTATACACCCTGGTGGGGCCCTTTGGGGTTGCAAGGCTCTTGCACCGAGATGTCGTAGTAATGGAAATCATACCAGTCCTGGCACCACTCATACACATTGCCTGCCATATCGTATAGCCCATACTCGTTGGGAGGATAGCTCATCACTGTTGTTGTGTCCGAGCTGAAGAAGTTCGCCTGCGGCCTCTCAATGTTCGATCCTGTCGGATAAAGGGCGTCCGTAAGCCCGCCAGCCGCTGCAATCTCCCATTCTGCTTCTGTCGGAACTCTTTTTCCTACCCATTTGGCGTAAGCTACCGCTCCATACCAAGCAACACCGACAACGGGATGTTTTGCATATCCGGATTCAATGCTGAGCTTCCCGCCGATGCGCTTAATGCGAGAGTCCCTAAGCCGGATCATGTCCAGGTTGCTGCCGTCTTTTTCTCCTCCCATCGCTTCAAGAAAAAGAACAAATTGTTCATTTGTTACAGGATGGATATCGATTGCAAAGTCGGAAAGTTCGATATTGTGCCGGGGCATCTCATCTCTGGCCCCCTGGTTGCTCCCCCTCGAAAAAGTCCCTCCGCTGACCACGATCATTTCCGTCAAAAGGGGCTTTACGTCCTTTGACTCATTCTCTTTGACAAGGTAGCGGCCGATCGTTGTATCTTTCTGAAAAGCAACTCTCGGGTCAGGAATAAATTCTGGCCGTTGGATCTCGGCGGGCTTTAAAAAAGGCTTCAGTGACACAGCAGCCTTCTTTTCCGTCACTTGCAGGTTTGGCTTGGAAACAGAAAAGCTGTTTGCGTGGGCAAACGCTTTTTGAGGGAGCACACTCTCTAACGCAGCTGTCAAAGAAGCCGGTCTTTTTTCAGGGGTGCGCTGAAGAAGCTCATGCAGCAGTTCTTCCCAATGGTATTGCGGTGGCTCTTTTCGATTTGAACCAAGTTCTAAAACCCCTTCCGGGACCCTTTTTGTCAGAAGATAGTACACAAGCACACCGAAAGAAAAACCGTCGGATTGCACAGAAGTCTTTGACAGGTCGCCAAAAACTTTTTGTTCGGGAGAAAGGAACATGTAGGTCTGTAAAAAGGAAAGTTGGAGTTTGGAAAGGGCGGAAGGATCACCCTCCATAGAAAGTGCTTCCACAATTGTTTTGTTGATCCTGCCGAGTATAAGCCCAGACCCAATGACCTGAGAAATTCCAAAGTCTGAGAGGTAGACGTGGGCCGCATTGTCTTTTGTATGGACAAGGATGTTTTCCAATCTCAGCCCCAAATGGGCAATGTTATGCTTATGGGCATAGTCAAGGGCTGAAGCAACCTGGTCGGCAATCTGAAAGACCTCTTCTTCGGTAAGATCTTTCCTGCCTTCCATATACTTCCTAAGGTTTTGCACATCATCTGTCCCATCAACGATGCAGTCTGTTGCAAGATAATAAAAACCGTCGGAGCATGAGACGTCCTCGACCTTCAAAATATGGGGGTGCTCGAGAGTTGCAAGAAGGGGGAACTCTTTTTCAAAACGGGAAATAAATTTTTTCGTGGAGGCTAGCTCCTCAGGAAAAATCCGCACGGCGTATTTTCTCTTTAGGAACTGGTGCTCTGCCAAAAAAACCGTTCCTAAAGGATCTTGCGCAATTTGCTTTACGAGCTTAAAATCACCTAATTGGTTCTTGTCCATCTTTCACCTACACCATTTCTAAGGCCTGCTCCAATTTCTTCAGATCGGTAATCGGAGCTTGACATCCTTTTTGCGTACAAATGTATACAGTTGTTTTATTGTCTAATTGCCTTTTATCTTCTAATGAGATTAAAGAATCAATCATTTCGTCTTTCGGATGTTTCCAAACGACTTCTTGATGAGGAGAAAAGTTTGATAAAAGAAGGGCCTCGATTTCATTTTTTAAGTCCAAGTTCTCGTTCAGGACGACCACAATGCAGCGGGCTTTGACATCATAATACCTTTGCAGCGAGATGAGATGGTAGCAAGCTCCCGGAGGATATGTCTCAATGTAGGTCTTCACGGCCTTTAAAATTTCTTCTGCCTGCACAAGGTATTTCTCTTCCTGGGTGATCTGGAAAAGGCGCAGAAGGTTTTCGCAGTGCACCGCATTTGCCGAGGGTTCGGCGCCATCATAAAATTCACACTTGCGGATGATCAGATATTCATCGGGCCCAGAATAATAAAAGGCTCCTTTTTCTACTTTAAACTCCCTTTCCAATGTTTCCGAAAGGTCGATCGCCAGCTCGAGCCAGGGAGTTCCATAGCCAGAGCTAAAAAG